>CAYOOS010000069.1:0-9438 GCA_964405585.1 uncultured Acidobacteriaceae bacterium
GACGAAATCCTGGCGCGCCGCGGCATCACCATTCTGCCGGACATCCTGGCAAATGCCGGTGGCGTCACGGTCAGCTACTTCGAGTGGGTGCAGAACCAGGAAGGCCTTTTCTGGGACGTGGATGAAGTGAACTTGCGCCTCCAGAAGGTCATGGTGCGGGCGTTCCACGATATGGTGGACGCCATGCGCAAACACCACGTCCCGCCACGCGCGGGCGCCATGGTGCTCGCTGTGGGCCGCGTCGCCGAAGCCACGCTCGTCCGCGGCTTGTTCCCATAGAATTCGGCTGATCACGCGCCGTCAGGGAATCTCTTGGCGCACTGACTTGTTCACCCTTTCATCCGCACAAACCACGGCAGGTAGGCTGTGAAACTTCGCTGCGAGTGAAAAACTCCTTGCAGTGAGAAATTAGTGCGCGTACATTCGCAAGTGCCGGGCGTTTTCTGGGTTGCGGTAAAGCCTCCGTGTTCCAGACCAAACGTGACCGGCTATTTTCTTGACGGAACGCGAGCGCACACAGCCAATCATGAGCCATCTTCATGTACAAGGTATCGCCGCCCCGCCCATTCTGTTGACCATCGGGGGATTTGATCCTAGTTGTGCCGGCGGCGTCGTTGCAGATCTCAAGACCTTTGCGGCCTACGGCTGTTACGGGGTAGCCGCTATCACTTCGTTGACAGTGCAGAACACTCAGGGCGTGGAGGGCGTTCACAATACGCCCAGCGCGGAATTGCGCGAGCAACTGGAAGTCCTGACGAAAGATTGCAGCATCGCCGCGGTGAAGATCGGCATGCTTGGAAACCGCGGGAATGCCGCAGTCGTGGCGGAGTTTCTTGACACAAACAAGTTTGCTCATGTGGTGCATGATCCGGTGATGCGCTCCTCCAGCGATTCCGAGTTGCTGGATGCCGTGGGCATCAAGTATCTGGCCGCCGAACTCCTGAAGCGCTCCAGCGTGATTACGCCAAACATTCAGGAAGCGGAAATCTTAACCGGCTTGACAATCAAAGACGTTGGAGACATGGAAGCGGCGGCGCGCAAACTGGTGGAGATGGGCGCGCACGCAGTCATCGTAAAGGGCGGCCACCTGGAGAAGGCCGTGGACATTGTATTTGATGGCAACGAACTCCACTTGCTGAGCGGCGAAAGGGTGAAGCTGGAGCACACGCAAGGAACGGGCTGCACCTTTGCTTCCGCCATTGCCGCACAATTGGCCGCGGGAAGGTCGCTGCTGGAGGCGACCACGCTGGCCAAGGCCTACGTCATGAAGGCCATCGAACGAGCTTATCCGGTAGGAAAGGGGCGGTTACCGCTCGACCACTTTTACCGCATGAAGATTGAACCGCTCACGCGGGGTACGCATGAGGTGCCGCAGCACGGGTTACACCCTGCGGCCGAACCCGCGGCGCACTGACGAAGAAATTCGGAGCTCAGGCTCCTCCGAGTTCGATTAGGAGGGCATGTGCAGAAAATCTTCCGATGCGAGAAGTGTCAACGCGGTATGCGTGTAGTCGGATCCACTGGATTGGGGAAAGAGGTCGAGCGCGTGGTTCTCTGCCCCTACTGTAAGACCAAAAACAAGGTACTGTGGCCGAAGGGCGACAAGTTCAACGTGCAGCGCATCGCTACACGTTAGACATCTTTCCACTCCCCTCTCGTGTCGGTTTCTCCTCCGCTCCTTCTCTTACCGCTGGTTGGCAACCAGGTACGACCATGCCTCACCGACCTCCTGCCCCGCGATCCCACCAACGACTGAACCGCCGCCTCCTGAACGCGAGGCTGATGCTGAAGAGGACTACAATCTTCCAATAAACTGATGAACGGCAAAGCAGAGCTCGCTGATGATCTCGGCGCGCAGTCTTGGTCTGTGGTGCACAAAAAAAGGAGCAAAAGATGGTGACGCCGCGTCGAAGTGCGGGACTGCTGGTGGTGGCGACAATCGTCGTGGCGATGGCTGCCTTTTTAGCCCCGCGCATTGCGCAACCAGAGTCCTATCACCATTTCGCCGACCAGCGGGCCTGGCTGAGAATTGCGAATTTCGGAGATGTTTCTTCGAACCTGGCATTTGCTGTGGCGGGGATTTGGGGAATTCTCCTGCTGTTGCGGAATCCTTGCCGCTTGCAATTTGTAGAAACTCGCGAACGCTGGCCGTATTTCATCTTATTTGTGGGGTTGCTTCTCACAGCAGGTGGCTCGAGTTACTACCATCTGGCGCCTAGCAATGTGCGGCTGTTGTGGGACCGCCTGCCGATGACGATTGTCTTCATGTCCCTGGTGGCGGCGATCATCATGGAAAGAATTAACATGAGAGCCGGGCTACTCTTGCTGCCCGTTTTGTTGTTGGCTGGTGCAGCAAGCGTCGTGCACTGGTACCTGAGCGAAGCGCGTGGGCAAGGCGATTTGCGATTCTACGCTGCCGTGCAGTTCTATGCCGTGCTGACGGTTGTCCTCGCGCTGGTAATGCGGCCGCGCTACACACGCACTTACGATTTGGCGATTGTGGGAGCGTTCTATGTCGCCGCGAAAGTCCTGGAGGCCGAGGACCAGCCGATCTTTTCGCTGGGCCATTTCGTTAGCGGGCACACCCTTAAGCATTTGGTCGCTGCCGCGGCGGGCTTCTGGATTTTGCGCATGCTGGTGAAGAGACGGGCGCTCCCGGTGCCGGCCGGCGCGTAAACTGAAGCGAAACTTCTAGTTCTTGTGGACGATTTTACCGGCGACGATGGTGGCCACTGGGCCGCCTTTAAACGATCTGCCGTCGAACGGCGAATTGCGCGATTTGCTCGCCGACTCTTTCACGTTGTACGTCCACGCGCGGTCCAATGAAAAAATCGTGACGTCCGCGGGCTCGCTGACGGCCAGGTTCCGTTCTTTTCCAAGTACGCGCGCTGGTCCGGTCGTGAAGAGCTCCACCATGCGCATTAGAGAGAGCTTGCCCGTGTGCACGAGTTGTTCCAGCGCAAGACCCACGGCCGTTTCAAAGCCCAGGATGCCGAAGGGCGACTTGTCGAACTCCACATCTTTAATTGCCGGTTCGTGCGGGGCATGGTCCGTGGCGATGGCGTCCACGGTGCCGTCCGCAAGGCCTTGCCAAAGAGCTTCACGGTCCGCGCGCGCCGCCAGTGGCGGATTCATCTTGTAGCGCGAATCGTAGGTCACATCTTCGTCGATCAACGTAAAGTGGTGGGGCGTGACTTCACACGTCACGCGCAAGCCATTCTGTTTGGCATAGCGCACCTGATCGAGCGAAGCCTTCGCCGAAAGATGCGCGATGTGCAGCCGCGCCCCGGTCAGTTCGGCGATCTGAACATCGCGAGCCACGCATACCGATTCCGCGGCCGCCGGCATTCCCGGCAGACCGAGTCGAGTGGAAGCAATACCTTCGCGCATCACCGCGCCTGCGGCCAGCGAAACATCTTCTGAATGCTCGATCACGGGAAGGTCCAGCGTGCGGCAATAGTCCATGATTTGCCGCGCCAGCTTGGCGGTGGCAAGGGGCTTGCCGTCGTCGGAAACCGCCACAATGCCCGCTTCACGCATCGCGCCTATCTCGGCGATTGCTTCGCCCTTGCTTCCGGTGCTGGCCGCGCCAATCGGCCAGACGCGCACATGGCCATGCGCTTTTGCGCGATCGACGATGAACCGCGTGATGGAGGCGTTGTCGTTAACCGGCTTGGTGTTCGGCATGCAACAAACGGCCGTGAATCCACCGCGGGCCGCAGCATGAGTCCCCGTCTCGATAGTTTCGGAATTTTCCTGGCCGGGCTCGCGCAGGTGCACGTGCATGTCAATGAACCCAGGAGCAACGATCAGGCCAGTAGCGTCGAACACTTCCGCATCGTTGGAGAGAGAGATTTTCCCCGTTGGGGCGATTTCCGCGATGCGCTCGCCGTCCAGCAGGATATCGCGCGGCGCATCGGTCTTTGACGCGGGATCCAGAACGCGCCCGTTCTTAATCAGAAGCATGTGCAGATTCCTTAGGCTTCGCTTCGCCTCGAACTTCCAGCGCGGGATGCATCCCTTCCGTGGCTCCGACCATCAGCAGGTAGAGAATGGCCATGCGCACCGCGACGCCGTTAGTTACTTGTTCCAGGACCGCGGAGCGCGGCCCATCGGCAACTTCCGGAGTAATCTCCGTGCCCCGATTAATCGGACCCGGATGGAGGATAAGTGCATCCTTCTTGGCCAGGCGCATGCGCTCCTCGTTCAGCTGGTAGAGCAGAATGTAATCGTTCTGCGAGAGCGACGGTTCGTGCATGCGCTCGGTCTGTACGCGCAGGACGATGATCACGTCTGCGTCTTCCAGCGCTTCTTCGACGCGGTAGACGCAACGAATGGGCGTTCCCGGTGGACCAATCTTTTCCAGTTCGCGCGGAACCCACATGGCCGGACCGCAGAGCGTGAAGCGGCAGCCAAATTTCCCCAGCAGGTGAATGTTGGAGCGAGCCACGCGCGAGTGCGCAATGTCGCCGAGGATGGTCACATTTAAATCCTTCAACGTGCCCTTGCGGTCGCGGATGGTCAGCGCGTCCAGCAAGCCCTGCGAGGGGTGCTCATGCGTGCCATCGCCCGCATTCACCACGGGAATTTCCAGGTGGCGCGCAACGAAGTCCGCTGCGCCCGAAGAGGAATGGCGCATCACGAAGCAATCCGGCTTCATGGCGTTTAGGTTGTTTGCGGTGTCCAGCAGCGTCTCACCCTTTTTCAGGCTGGAAGCTTCGGCTTGCAAGTTCATGGTGTCTGCGCCAAGCCGCGAAGCCGCAGTGCCGAAACTCAGCCGGGTGCGCGTGGAATTTTCGAAGAAAGCGAGAACCACGGTTTTTCCACGCAACGTGGCGAGTTTTTTCAAAGAATGGCGCTGGATTTCCTGGAATGGCTGAGCCTGATCAAGAATGAAAGTGAGTTCGTCCGCGGAAAGCGGTTCCAGGGCTAGCAAATCACGAAAACGATAGGTCACATTTGGACTCAGAGGGTCACGCGGCGGGCCTCGGAGCGTCGAGGAGTTCTCCGCCCCTTCCTGAAAGTCATTCTACGCGCTGCCGCGCCACGACGCAAAAAAATCGCCGGAGCTCGCTAGGGTTCGACGCGGTCCACGAGGACGACGCGCTCTTCGTCGTCAATCTCGCGCAAGCGCACTTCGATAATTTCGGTGTCGCTGGTCTGGATGTCGCGCCCCACGTACTGCGCTTCAATGGGCATTTCACGGTGGCCGCGATCGATCAGCACGCAAAGAGAAACCCGCTTTGGGCGGCCGAGATCGAACAGGCCGTTCATGGCCGCGCGAATCGTGCGCCCCGTGTAGAGCACGTCGTCCACAAGAACCAGGTCCAGGCTGTCCACCGGAAAAGAAATATGCGAGGACTGCAGCACGGCCTGCGGCGCGACCTTCGACAGGTCGTCGCGATACAACGTGATATCCAGCGTCCCTACCGGAACTTCCACGCCATCAATTCCGCGCATGGCTTGCGCAATGCGCTGCGCCAGGGGCACGCCGCGCCGCCGGATTCCAATCAACGCCAGATGGCGCGTGCCGCCACTTTTTTCCACGATTTGATGAGCCAGGCGCTGGAGTGTGCGGTCGATTTCCGCCGCGGACATCAACTGACTTTTTTCGACGAGTCGCATAGTTGCGTAATCCTAGCACAAGTGACGCCCCCAATTGGCGTGATGCCCGGCACAAAACAGCGTGTCGGCTTACGACCCCCTTCGGAGGACATGCTAGACTCCTGTTGGCACAGGAAGGGAGTCCAGGAAATGCGCTGGAACGCGGTTGTCTACTTGCTAAGGCGGTCTCTGATCGTGATATTTGCAACGGCGCTGGCCACCGCAATGTTTGTTGGAGCCCAAGAGCCCAAAAAGCCAGCCGCCAGAGCCACGGCACATCCCTCCCACCCGAAACTCGTAGTGATGATCGTCGTGGATCAGATGCGCGGGGATTATGTGGACAAATTCCGCGGGCAATGGACCGGAGGGCTCAAGCGCTTAATCGAGGAAGGCGCCTGGTTTCACCAAGCGGCCTATCCCTACGCGGCAACGGAGACCTGCGTGGGCCATTCCACGATTTCGACAGGCGCGTTCCCGGCAAGCCATGGGATGATCGCGAATTCCTGGTGGGACCGCGACCAACAGAAGATGGTCACTTGCACCGGGGATCCCAATGTGAAGAATGTGGCTTACGCGGGCGGCAGCACCAAGGGCGGCGACTCCGCCGCCAGGATGCAGATGCCCTCGTTTGCCGAGGAACTCAAATTTCAAACGAGCGGCGGGACGCGTGTGGTTACATTTTCACTGAAGGCGCGAGCGGCTATAACCATGGCGGGTCACAAGGCCGATGCCGCCACCTGGCTGGATGGCAGCACGGGCGCCTGGGTTACTTCACCGGCCTATAGCGTGATGCCCTTTGTGGAAGCGTACGCGAAAAAGCACCCGATCTCGGAAGATTATGGCAAGACGTGGTCACTCTCGCTGCCAGCAAGCGCCTATCTTTACGAAGAAGAGGCGACGGGCGCGGTGGCGCCGGGTGGCTGGACGCTCAGCTTTCCACATCCTTTACGGGGGAAGGACGGGAGCACCTCCGCCGACGAAGTGTTTGTCGATCAGTGGGAGCACAGCCCGTTTGCTGATACCTACCTGACGCACCTTGCGGAAGCTGCCATAGATTCGCTCAGCTTGGGCAAAGCGTCTGGTACCGACTATCTGGGTGTGAGCTACTCCTCAATCGATTACGTTGGGCACTCTTACGGCCCGCGCAGCCGGGAGATCCAGGATCTATTGGTGCGGCTGGATAAGGACCTAGGCGAACTGCTCACACACCTCGATCAGAAAGTCGGGCGCGGGAATTACGTCTTGGCTTTGAGCGCCGATCACGGTGTCGTACCGGTGCCAGAAGACATGGCCAGGACAGGTGTGGACGCTGGGGTGCTAAGCCTCGCTGAACTGCAGGAGCGCATGGAAAAGGCCTTCGAGCCGTTTAACTACACCAAGCCGGCCATTGCCCGCATCACCGAAGGCAATGTCTATTTCTCGCAGGGTATCTACTCCCGCCTGAAGCAGGATCCCGCTGCTCTCCATGCCGTGATGGACGCCGCACTTACGCAGCCGGGCGTGGCCGCGGTCTATCGCGCGGAAGACTTAAGCGGAGCAGTCTCCAGCAGCTCTGAAATCCGCACGGCCTTGACGCTAAGTTATTCCTCCAGTCGCAGTGGCGACCTCTTTTTCATTCCCAAGCCCTACTGGCTGGAAGACGGCACGCCCGCGGGCCAGAAGCGCAGTTACGGCACCGGCCACGGCACCCCCTACAATTATGATCAGCATGTTCCGCTGCTTTTGCTGGGATACGGAATTCAGCCCGGCGAGTATTTCAATGCGGTAACTCCCGCGGACATTGCACCCACGTTTGCGGCGCTCTGCGGCATCACACTGGCTACGCGCGACGGACGTGTGCTGGCGGAAGCCCTCCACAAGTCCGCGGCCAAATAATTCCACAGCCCTTGCAGGATTTTCCAAGCGGACGCGAGGCTTCGTGCTATCCTCTTCCCCAACGTGAGTTCCTCGGAACGCGTTAACCTCCAAGTGCAGGTTGGCGCTCTGCGCCTTACTAATCCCGTCATCGCTGCAAGCGGCACCTTTGGCTATGGCTTGGAATTCGCTCATCTGGTGGACCTGAACCGCCTGGGTGGCTTCGTCACCAAAGGAATTTCCCTGGAACCAATCGAAGGGGCGCCCGCCCCTCGCCTCTGCGAGACTCCCTCCGGAATGCTGAATTCGGTGGGCCTCCAGAACGTGGGAGTAGATTCCTTTGTCATAGACAAGCTCCCCCTGTTGCAAAAATACAACACGAAGGTCATCGTCAACGTCTTCGGCTATGCCATCGAAGACTATGTTGAGGTCATCCGGAGGCTCGAGGATGCCCCTGGGATTGCCGCCTATGAGCTCAATATTTCCTGCCCTAACGTAAAAAAGGGAGGAATGCAGTTCGGAAGTAATCCCGATTTAGTCTTAGATGTCGTTTCGGCAGCGCGCCAGGCGGCGAAGCAGCGCCCCCTCTGGGTGAAGCTGATGCCCCTAGTTACAGACATCGCACTGATCGCCAAAACGGCGGAGTCTGCCGGTGCCGACGCATTGACCATTGCTAACACCTATCCTGCTATGGCCATTGATTTTAGGTCGGGAAAATCGAGGCTTGGAAACCCCACCGGCGGGCTCTCTGGCCCAGCCATCAAGCCCATTACGCTCCGGTTGGTTTGCGAGGCCCGGAAGGCAGTGAAGATCCCAATTCTGGGGCTGGGAGGAGTAGAGACGGCAGAAGACGTGCTCGATTATCTATGTGTAGGCGCGTCGGCCGTACAGGTAGGAACGGCCAGTTTTGCTGACCCGAGGGCCAGTGAGGCAATTATGGAGAGTTTGGGGCCCCTAGTACGAACGATTAAATGCAATGATATCAATGAATTAAGAGACAAGTTCAGGGCAGATTTTGGTTGACATAATGCTGTTTTCCTACTACACTTTCTGAGCATTTGTAGTCAAAAGAACACACTATGAGACGACCACTCTTTGTAACTTGGGCTGCCATCCGCTGGGTGCCGTTAATGTTCCTAATCGCACCCGTGATGGAAGCTCCGCTTGTCGCTCACTTGAGTGAGCCTGTCAAACCCATGAAGGTCTGGGTAGGCAATGCCAGTTGGTATGGCCCGGAGTTCAATGGGAAGCACACCGCTAACGGGGAGACCTTCAGTGCCGAAGGACTAACCGCCGCGCACCCCAATCTACCTTTCAATTCCTGGGTGCGCATCGTCAACCCGCGTAATGGCAAATTTGAGGTTGTACGTATCAATGACCGTGGTCCCTACCAAGAGGGCCGCGAAATTGATGTATCCTATCGTGTAGCCCGAAAGATTGGCCTGATCCACTCGGGAGTTAGCCAGGTGCGGCTGGAACTGATGCAACTGCCGCCGAAGCGCGACCGAGCCGACGAAAGCCAACAGTAAACGTTTCGGGCACGTCCCGAACCGTGACCTTTGACACTCATCCACGCAGCAGTCTAATCGTCGCTCTCGATTTCGATTCCCTTTCTACGGCGCTGAAGTTCGCCAAGCAGGTGGCGGACCTTGTGGGCATGTTCAAAATCGGCAGCCAGCTCTTCACCGCTGCGGGACCGGAAGCAGTACGCCAGGTAGCGCAACTCGGCGCGGATATTTTTCTCGACCTGAAATTCCACGATATTCCCAACACTGTGGCGGGCGCGGTGCTTGCTTCTGCGGGCATGCCCGGCGTGCAGTTTGTGAATGTGCACGCGCTTGGCGGCAACGCGATGTTGCGCGCAGCCGTGCAGGCAATCAGCGCGGGCGTACCCATGGGCGCGGACCGGCCGCGCTTGCTTGCCGTGACCATCCTGACCAGCATGGATCAGAAAGCGCTGCGTGAAGTGGGGATTGGCGG
>CAYOOS010000069.1:9538-13072 GCA_964405585.1 uncultured Acidobacteriaceae bacterium
TGACCATCCTGACCAGCATGGATCAGAAAGCGCTGCGTGAAGTGGGGATTGGCGGACCTCCGGCCGCGCGCGTAGTCAAGCTTGCGAAACTGGCGCAAAAGGCCGGTGTGGATGGCGTGGTGGCATCTGTCCAGGAAGCCAAGGCCATTCGCAAAGCCTGCGGCAGGGATTTCCTGATCGTGACTCCCGGCGTGCGTCCCAAAGATTCTTCGACCGAGGTCAAAAAGGATGATCAGGCGCGCACCGCTACTGCTCACGATGCGATTCGTGCCGGCGCCGATTTCATCGTCGTGGGGCGGCCGATTCTTGCGGCAGCCGATCCGCGCGCGGCCGCACAAGCCGTCGTGGATGAAATCGCCAGCGCTCGCTAGCAAAACCGTTGTGAATCCTACTTCAAAAGCACCACTCAAAAGCGTCATCGTTGGCACCGCCGGTCACATTGATCATGGCAAATCCACGCTGATCGAAGCGTTGACCGGCACGCATCCGGATCGCCTGGAAGAAGAGAAACGCCGTGGCATCACCATCGATCTCGGCTTTGCCTTCCTCGAGGAAAGTGGTGTGCGTTTCGGGTTTGTGGACGTGCCAGGCCATGAGCGTTTTGTGAAGAACATGCTTGCAGGCGCTTCGGGGATCGACCTCGTTCTGCTCGTCATTGCCGCCGATGAAGCCATTCGCCCGCAAACGCGCGAGCATTTTGAGATTTGCCGCCTGCTGGGTGTGCAACGGGGTGTGATTGCCCTGACGAAAAGCGATCTGGTGGACGCGGATACGCTGGGGTTGGTGCGATTGGACATCGAAGAGTTCGTTGGAGGCTCGTTTCTGGCAGGTGCGCCAATTTTGCCCGTCAGCGCGAAAACGGGCGTAGGGATTGCGGAGTTGAAGGCTGCGCTCGTCGATGCGGCGCGCCAATCAGGCGAACGCGATACGGCGCGTTATTTCCGTTTGCCCATTGACCGTTCATTTGCAGTTAAGGGTTTCGGCACGGTAGTGACCGGCACGGTGGTTTCGGGCCAGGCCGAGGTGGGACAAGACGTCGAACTGCTGCCCATGCACCAGGTTTTTCGCGTGCGCGGCTTGCACTCCGGCGGAATGGGTGTCGAGCGCGTGCAAGCCGGGCAACGCAGCGCCATGAATCTCTCTGGAATCGAGCATACAGCCATCCAGCGTGGCATGGTCATTGCTGCGCCTGGGCGCTTCGGCGCAACGCGCCGCGCGGATGTTCGCCTGGAATTGCTTCCCTCAGCGCCACCTCTGAAACATCGCGCGCAAGTTCATCTGCACGCGGGAACGGCGGAAACTATTGCTGAGGTCTATTTGCACGAGGGCGCTCGTCTCCTGCCGGGAACAAGTGCGTTGGCACACTTCAAACTGCAGGAGGAAATCGTCCTTGGGCGTGGAGATCGCTTCATCATTCGCCAGTTTTCGCCCGTGGTGACCATTGGTGGCGGCGCGATGCTTGATCCGCTGGCGCGGCGGCCCGCGCGCAAAGACACCGGCCGAATCGCGTATCTCAAAACCCTGGAAAAGGGCACGCACGAGGAGATTCTGATGGCGCTCGCCGAACGAAACATTCTCGGTGTTCCCTTGCGGGAAATTATCGCGCGATCCGGGTGGCTGGAAAGCGAAGCACGAGCCGCGGCGGATGCACTGGCCCAAGCGAAGCAGCTTCGCACAGTGTCATTGGAGCCACTTGTGGTGCTCTCGGAAAAGACATTCGGCGAAATTTGCGAAAGGCTGCAGGCTCGTGTCGAGCGTTTCCACAAGGAGAATCCGCTCCTACCGGGCATCGCGCGCGAAGACCTGCGAACCAGCCTCGGCAAGCGCGTGCGGACAGAATCTTTCTTGACAGCGCTCGAAACGCTGGTGCAACAGAAAAAACTGCAGTTGCAGGCGGAATTGGTGAAAAAGCCGGGCGCGGAAATCACCTTGACGCCGGAAGAATTGCGCGCCAAACAGCAGATCGAGCAAACCTTCGCAAAAGCCGGACTGGCGGTGCCTTCGGTGAAAGAGGTCATCGCGCAAATGACCGTTGAGAAAACGCGCGCCGAAAAGCTGCTGCAAATCCTGTTGCGAGAAAAAACGCTGATTCGCGTCTCGCCGGAACTCATTTTTCACGCCGCGGCGCTCGATCGCCTGCCCGCGCTGCTTCAGGAGTATAAGAAGGCGAAAAACGAGCGAATCGGCGTCCCCGCCTTCAAGGAACTCACCGGAATCACCCGAAAATATGCCATTCCGCTGCTCGAATATCTCGATCGGCAGCGGTTAACACGACGCGCGGGCGATGAGCGTGTTATCCTGTAGGGGACCGACCGGAAACATTGCCTCAAGAAAACCGAAACTTTCCCGGCTGCGGAGCAGCCGAAGGGTCAACGTCGGAGCGGAGATAGAACATGGGTGAATTCAGTATTTTTCATTGGCTGATCGTATTGGCGATCGTCCTGATTTTCTTTGGTGGGCGGCGCATCCCCGAAGTCATGAAGGGACTGGGAGAAGGCATTCGCAGCTTCAAAGATGGCATGTCGGGCGCGATGCAGGCTCCCCCGGCGCAGGCGGGCCAAGTAATCGCACCAACCGGAATTATCGTGAAGCCCGGCCAAGGCCAGGTGGCAATCAATTGGAATTCGAGCGTTGGCGCAACCAGCTATAACGTGAAACGCTCCGGGACGAGCGGTGGACCTTACGCGCTGATCGCTTCGACGGCGGCCACGAGTCACTCGGATGAAGGTTTGGCGAACGGAACTTACTATTACGTGATCTCTGCCGCCAACTCTCAAGGAGAGAGCGCCAATTCCGTGGAAGTGACCTGTACCTTGGCGTAGTCTGCATTTCCTGCAAAGAGCTCTACGAAAGAATTACTCTCGATTTTGAATGACAGCCAGGTTTGGACTGCCCCTTCCACTGTGTCCAAACAGTAACTGCCAGTCCTTCTTCCTTCAGCATCTCTGCCCGTTCGACCAGTAGCCGCACCGAAACTTTTTCCTCACACTCGTGTACTACCAGGTATCCAAGGCTTTCGCGTGGAAAGAAAAAAGGAGATCAGGTTATGAGCAACAGTTCCTCGAAGTGGATGATTTTGCCTGCAGCGGTGCTGCTGCTGGGCACGGTGGCGTTTGCGCAGGATCCTTCCTCCGGCGGGTCGGGCAGCGCGCCGAGCAGCGGTTCCGGAAGTTCTGCTTCACAAGGCTCCAGCACGCCGAGCACGGCGCCGGCGCAAAAGCCCACGGTTGCAGATCGCAAGGAAAATCAGCAGGACCGCATCGCGCAAGGCGTGAAGAGCGGCCAACTGACCGCTGGTGAGACTTCCAAGCTGGAAACAAAGGAAGCCGCGATCAATGGCGAAACGCGCGCGGATCGCGCCGCCAATGGTGGAAAACTGACGGCCGCCGAAAAGCAGCAGGTCAACAAGCAGCAGAATCAGCTGAGCAAACAGATCTACAAGGCCAAGCACTGACACCGGCGCGCAGGCTCCGGCGATGAATTACGAAATCAACGCCCTACCGACAAACGATCCGCGAGGATGGGTGGAAGGCC
>CAYOOS010000070.1:0-13053 GCA_964405585.1 uncultured Acidobacteriaceae bacterium
TGTCCGGCGGAGGCGTCGCAGGCAAGATATACGGATTGCCCTCGACGCAGATGCCCGCGGTGTCGCCAACAAAAGCGGTGCCTTCCACGTCGTCGAAATAGGTAACGTGATGAGAAGCGTGCCCCGGAGTATAGAGGACACGCAGTTGTCGCGAACCGGCGGAAAGCGTTTCGCCGCCTTCAAGAATGCGCAGATTGGACTGCGGCACGGCAACGAATTCACCATAGAGACGCTGCATCGTGTCGCCATACAGACGCCGAGCGCTATCGAGCAACCGCGAAGGATCAGTCATATGCGGCGCGCCACGCGAATGCACATAGACCTGCAGCTGTGGGTTTTCCCGGACCAGCGAGCCGGAAGCGCCCGCATGATCCAGATGGATGTGGGTAAGAAAGAGCGCGTTGAGGTCGCGAATGCCCAGACCGTGAACTCTCAACGATTCGCGGAGATTCGCAATCGTGGAAGAAGGCCCAGGGTCAATGAGAGCGATAAAATTGCCGGAACGCAATAAAACTGAAGCGATGGAGCGAGGATGACCGGCCCAACCAAGATCGAGGGGGATCGTGAGTGTCATAAACAATGGTAGTTTAACGCAAATTCAGCAGGTAAAACCGCGGTCCCGCGTACTATAACTGGACCATTTGCGCGAGCTCGAGATTCCTTTTGGCCGCGAGGAAATCCTTGCAGAATAATGAAGTTGTAGACTATGCTCTTGGGGCAGCAGCTTGTGTCTTTCCGCTTTGCTTTTACGATTTAGTTAGCTTGATCTCCGCCCCACTGGAGAGAAACAAGCGGCGGGCTGCGTTTTATCCTGCGTCCTCCGTCCCCGTCAGTTGACGGTCTAAAAGGAATGCGCGTGGGTTACAAAAGATTCTCAGAAATGTATTCATGGAGGAATACTATGCGGAAATGGTGTGCAACTTTGGCGCTGGGCGTACTCTTCGCCCTGCCACTCTGTGCCCAACAGAAAGATACCGGCACAGCGAACAATTCGAATGCTAACTCGGAAACTAACGTCGCGACGCCGGCCAGCGCGCGCGATTTCAGCATCGCTCCGGCTTCGCCAAGCCTCTTTGCCATGCCCGCGGCTGCGGCAGCGAAACCCGCAGACATATATTCGGACTGGTCGAACAACCCTTGGAACCGTAACGCGTGGGGCCTGCTGACTCCCAGATTCGAGGTAGCGGGACTTTTCAGCTACATCAACTTCGAACCCGGGGCCGAGAACAACTTCAACAATATGGGTGGGACGGGTTCCTTCGCTTACAACGCCAACAAGTGGCTCGGCCTGGTTGGGGAATTTGGCGCCTACAGCTTCCGGCGCAATATTTATGTCCTGCCTACAGGCGGAACTCAGCAGGTGCTGGTCACCTCTAAAGGCACGCAGCAGACTTACCTCTTTGGTCCCCGCTTGAACTGGCGGCGCTTCGATCATTTTGTGCCCTTCGCGGAAGCTCTGTTCGGTGGCGCCCACGGCAGCCCGGAACTCACCGGCGACAATTCCCAGACGGCCTTCGCCCTGGTCGTCGGCGGCGGCGTTGATGTCGTCCTCAGCAAGGACTTCTCCTGGCGTTTCTTCGAAGCCGACTACATGATGACCAGCTATTCCGGCTCGGAACTTGCCGCCAGTGCCCGGCAAAACAATTTCCGAATTGGCAGCGGCCTCGTGGTGCGCTGGGATTATCCTCCAGCTCCGCCCAAGCCGAATCATCCGCCGGTGGCGGCCTGCTCCGCGGCTGTCCCTTCCGTTTATCAGGGTTCGACCGATCCCGTGGCGATTCACGTGAACGCCAGCGACCCGGATAATGACCCGCTTACCTACAGCTACACCGCAACGGGCGGTACCGTTGACGGCAACGGCCCCGATGTACGATGGAATCCTTCCGGCCTTGCTCTTGGCTCCTACACCATCAATGTCAAGGTGGACGACGGACGCGGCGGCACTGCAACTTGCGCCGCCGATGTCGCCGTTGCCAAGCGTCCGAACTCGCCGCCAACGATTTCCTGCTCGCCGGAACGCAACCCGATCATCGCCGGTGAACGCGTGGCCATTAATTCCCGCGCCTCCGATCCAGATGGCGATCCCATCACCTACAGCTACGCGGCGTCCAGCGGCCAGATTTCCGGCAACACCGCCACCGCACAGTTTGATTCCACCGGCCTGGCTGCGGGAAGCTACAGCATCACCTGCACCGCAGATGATGGCCGTGGTGGCCGCACTGACGCCAAGACAACCGTGGACGTACAAGCCCCCGCACCCCCGCCGCAGGCTAGCAAAGTCGGCGATTGCGGCTACACCAAGGTTGGCGCTGGCCGGTTTGACAATGCCTGCAAGCGCGTGGGCGACGACGTGGCCCTCCGCCTGACGAATGAACCCAATGCCAAGCTGGTGATCATCGGCTTCGCGGATCCCAAGGAACCCAAACCCGATAAGCTGGCGCTAGCGCGTGCCGAAGGCGCCAAGAAGTACTTGGGCGAGAAGGGCATTGATGCGTCGCGCATCACCACCCGCACCGGCACCGCCAACGCCATGAAGGGTATGGAGAAGGACAACCGACGCGTTGACTTCGTCTTCGTGCCGGAAGGCGCAACTTACTAGAAACCCTTGCCTGACGCGAGTGCTGCTCCGCTCGTGACAGGATTTGAAAACAGTACACAGAACCGGGCTCTCCGAAGGTGACTTTGGCGAGCCCGGTTTCTTTTAGAATGACATTCATGACAAAACGCAGTGACACTACAGAGCGCGTTCTACTCCGCATCGGAGCGTTGCTTTTCCTTGTTTTGAGCACGGCCGCGAATATGAACGCACAGGCTTGGCGGCGCCTGGGTCCGGCCGGGGGCATGGTGGTCTCGCTCGCCGGGGGCGCAAATGGGAGCTTATACCTCGGTACAGCCGATGGCCACGTCTTCGCGAGCGAAGATAGCGCCCGCACTTGGGAATTGCGCGGCCGCGTAGGATCCCGCACGGACGCCGTAATTTCCCGCTTGATCGGTGACCCGCGCGAAGCGAATCGCCTCTATGCGGCGGTGTGGTTTCAAGTGCCCGGACAAAGTGGCGGAGTTTACCGCAGCGAAGATGCCGGGCGGACGTGGACCCTGCTCGGATTGCCGGACGAAGCCGTGCGGGCATTGGAATTTGCCCCCGGGCAACCGGATGCTTTGGTAGCGGGCACGCGCAGCGGCGTGTTCCGCTCCCGCGACACCGGAAAGAACTGGGAGCGCATCTCGCCAGCCGGAGATTCCGAGCTGAAGAATGTCGATTCCATCGCCGTGGATCCCATTGACGCCGATATCATCTACGCCGGCACTTACCATCTTCCCTGGAAAACTGTGGACGGTGGGAAGACGTGGAACTCCATTGCCGCGGGGCTGATCGATGATTCGGACATCATGAGCTTGCGTGTGGACGCGTCGCGCCCCTCTCGTCTCTACCTGAGCGCCTGCTCGGGGATTTACCGCAGCGAGAACCAGGGCGGTGTCTGGACCAAGCTCCAGGGCATTCCGTATGCCGCGCGCAGAACGCATCAGATTGTCCAGGATCCTCTCCGGCCGGACACTCTATATGCCGCGACGACCGAAGGAATTTGGGTCACACGGGATGCCGGCGAAAACTGGAAAAGAACCACGCCCAACGACTGGGTCGTAACCAGTGTGGTGATTCTCTCTGGTAACGCAAATGCCCCTGGAAAGGTCGTGCTGGGAACGGAGGGACAGGGGATCCTTGTCAGCGAGGATTCGGGCGAAAACTTCGTCGAAGCGAACGCGGGATTTCGTCACCAGATCGTGAAGCAACTCGTGGGCGATAACTGGAATGATCCGCGGCATTTGCTCCTCATAGCCGAACAGGACGGCGAACGAATATGGGAGAGCCGCGACGCGGGGAAGAATTGGGCCCCGGCGGAGCTTGCGGCGGAAGGCCTTGCGAAAGCACCAACACTCACTCCTGAAATGATCCGCACGATTTACGCCAGTCCGTGGGGTTGGCTGGCCCGCCTGGAAAATGGCCAACTCTGGCGATGGGACGCCACGAAAGGAAAATGGAAGGAGTGGAAACTTGCGCTGGCGCCGCGGCGCGCAAGTCCCTCGCGAAGCGGGCACCATGGCAGTCCCATCGCGACGCCCGCCTATGTGAAGCTGGCGAATAATGCCATTGCGTTTTCGCGGGACGCTCTTTTTCTTGCCGCTCCTGATGGGGTGATGCGTTGCTCGCCTGGGACGCCTTGCGTGCGCTTGAAAGCCTTCCGGCGCAGCAGTCTCGTGGACGTCATCTGGGCTTCGGAAGACGGCCAACTCCTGGGAGTGGTGTCCGATGGAAAGTTGGGTATCTCCATAAACGCTGGGGAGGATGCCGTGTGGCGCGATCTGCCAGCGGGCATTGGCGAAGTAGCCTGGCTGGACGGCTGGTTGAACACGGCAAGGCTGACCCTCTTCCTGGAAACTCAGGAAGGCCTGTTCGAATCCCTCGACGGCGGCATTCATTGGATGCGCCACCAGAATGGTTTGCCCGCCGCGCCTGTCGAGAAGTGGCTCAGGAGCAACGGCTTCCTCATCGCCACCTTGCGCCAAGGCGGGATTTACCTTTCCCGGGACCAGGGCACCACTTGGACGAGGTTGGATGCGGATGAGGAAAAGGGCAGGGTGACAGGCTTGGTGTCCATGGACCCCGGCATTGTGGTGGTAGGGTCGCAAAGCGAAGGAGTGCTCCAATTGGAATTGCCGCCCGTAGATTAGTAGGCCCCAGCGAACGCGGGATTGGCAGAACGGAGCGTGTTCGGGCTGGCGCGACGGAGTCCTCCAAGGGACTGTTTCATTTCAGTACACTTCTCGAACGAGTCCTATTTTGGTAATTATCGGATTGACAATACTATAAATCTGTCATAGAAGTAACTTTAGGACGACCTTTCCTGGGATGGAAAGCCCCTCCTTCCCCTTTCGGCATTCGTTCCCCGGGCCCTGTGAAACTCTTGAACGAGATGGAGCGACCATGGCGAACTTGCAAGGATTCCGGCCAGCAAACACTTCGATCGGCAGTGGGATGGAGAAGGTGCCGTTCGAGGGAATTGCGCGCAACGAGCGGGCTGCCACTTCCATGCATTTGCTGTTGGTTGACGATGACGACCATATCCGTGAAGTTTGTCGCAGCGTCGCGGAAGATTGCGGCATGAAGGTGACGGATGTCAGCACTGCGGAAGTGGCGCTTGAAGTGATGGAACTGTCCTCCGTGGATATCGTGCTGACCGATCTGCGCCTGCCAGGCACGAGTGGACTGGATCTGTTGCGGCGTGTCATGCAAATCTACCCAGACGTCGCCGTGGTCATGCTTACGCAATACGGCACCATTGATTCCGCGGTCGAGGCCACGCGCATGGGCGCCGCCGATTATGTCACCAAGCCGTTTCGCGTGGAGGAATTGCGCGCGCGGTTGGAGCAGGTGGCCCATTCGGTGGAGTTGAAGCGGGAAAACCGCCTGTTGCGCGAGCAGGTACGCACGCGTCCGGGCTTTGGCGGGCTCATCGGTATGTCCCCGCGCATGGAGCGGGTGTACAAATTAATCGAGAAGGTAAGCCGGCGCATGCATCCCGTGCTGATACTTGGCGAAAGCGGGACCGGCAAAGAACTGGTAGCGCGCAGCACGCATTTTCTGGGGCCTCGCAAAGACCGGCCGTTCGTCCCGGTGGAGTGTTCGGCCCTGGTGCCCACCCTCGTGGAATCGGAGTTGTTCGGTTACACTAAGGGAGCCTTCACCGGAGCGTTCCAGGCCAAGCAGGGACTCATGGAAGCGGCCAACGGCGGCACCTTGTTCCTCGACGAAATTGGAGAAATGTCCCTCGAGATGCAGGCGAAGCTGCTGCGCGCGCTGCAACAGCGGGAAATCAAGCCCGTGGGCTCGACGGAACGAAGAACCATTGACGTGCGTATCGTTGCCGCGACCAACCGGGACCTGGAGTTGGCGATTAAGAACGGGCAATTCCGCCAGGATCTTTATTTCCGCCTGAATGTCGTGCAGATCAAACTGCCGCCGCTGCGCGAAAGGAAAGGCGACATCCCCCTGCTGGTGACCGCGTTCCTCGAGAAATTTGCCGACCCCGACGACGTTCACCGCGAACTTACCGAAGACGCCATGCGCCGCTTGATGGCGTACGACTGGCCCGGCAATGTGCGTGAGCTAGAGAACACCATTGAACGCGCCGTGGCGTTAAGCACGGGACCTCTCGTGAGTGTCCACGACCTGCCAACCAATCTGCAATATCCAACCACCGACCGCGCACCGGAAAAAGAAGAACTCCTCCCTTTGGATGAACTGGAGCGCCGCGCCATCCTCAGCACCCTGCGGCAGACCGGCGGCGACAAGCAGGCTGCCGCACGCATGTTGGGTATCGGCAAAACCACGCTGTACCGAAAGCTGAAACAATACCAGATCGAACGCACCGACGCTTAGCCACGTTCACGCCGCCTTAGGTTCACTTTGGGAATGGATTGTTGCGAGTGTCGAGTTGGCAATTCCCCCCGATTCGCATCTCCTGTCTTTTCAATAAGAGCCCCTTTCTACGAGTTTGGACCAGCCAATGCATAGCTCAACCCTGGGTACGCACCGGGGGCCGGCATGTTCGCGCGAAGCCGTCAAATCAAGTCGCTGCAGGCGGTGGCCACTGGCAGCGTATTGCGCGCGGGCCGAGCCGGTGCCAGCCGTGCCGAGTGGATCCGGATTGCCCTGGACGAACTGGCGCAGGAATCCGCGTTTGATCGCGCCGGAATCTGGCTGCTGCCAGCGGCGGATGCAGAGGACACCGGCGGCGCGATGATTTTCACGGGGGCCGTTTGGGAACGAAACGGTGGCAACTTGCCGCGAGAGTGGCGCAGAATTTCCGCGGAAGCGCCCTTGCCCCGGGAAGTTCTTCATGGCACGAACAGCGTGGAATACGAACTGGAAGGCGCCACGGTTCTGCCCATGTTTGGGCCACTTGTGGAACTCCAGCGCGTCCTCTGGGTTCCGGTCAACGGGCACCACAACCTCGGTGGCCTGATTCTCGCCGGAAGCCGCAAACCGCAGCACGCACCCCTGCCGCGCACCAAGGTAGAACATATCGCTGAGGAACTCGGCCTTCTGTTGGAAATCGAGGAAGAGCGCAGCCTTGCTCGCGAATGCCAGGAAGATTTGGCGCTGTGGCGGAACGTACAGGACAAACTGGAACAGCCGGAAGTTCCGGAAAATTTGCTGCGCGAATTGACGGAAAGTTGCGCCGGGGAAAAAGGGAAAAGCGGAGCCGGCGCCGTATTCGCCATGCTCGCCGAGTGCAAGAGCCGTCAGCCAGTGAAAACACCTGCAGCTGCCGGCAACGCGGATCGTTTGCTTCTCCTTGCCCAAACCGGAGACCCCGCGTGGGCGCACAGTCTGGAGGATGGGCCGCTGGAGAATCTGTGGCGTCAGGCGGTGGAAACCCGGCACGTCTGCGGCGTGGAAGCCGACAGGCTTCCCCTGGCGCGAAAAATCTCCAGGATTGTCGCCATCCCCGTGGCCTTTGCTGGAGGCATAAACGCGGTTCTGCTGGCCGGACTGCCCCGGCGAAGCGGTTCGCTCGGTGTTCTGGAGCGACTGGAACTCCGCGCCTTGTTGGCCGCCCAGGTCCTCGAGCGCAGAAACCGTGACGCACGGGCGTCCAGCGAAATAACGCAGAAACGCGTCTTGCTGGAATCGAGTGAAGAGCCCGTGGTGATCGTGGACCGCCAGGGATTCATCAACGGTATAAGCCGCGGGGCCCGGCAACTGACCGGAGATTCTTCCCTAACGGTGGAACCTTCTCCGTCGCTCCTGCGTTTTGCGGAGCTATTCCGGCCACGGGAATGGGAGGGCGTCCATCGCTGGCTGCTCGCTGATCTTGCCGGGGGCGCGCAACCACCAGATGCCTCCTTCCTTGCGCACGCGAAAAACGGCAGCGCCTTGCGTTTGCGGCGCATGGACATCTCCGACCGGGAGTACTTCTCTGTAAGCCTCGAGCGGGCGGACGAAGGGTCGCGCGCACGAGAAGTGCACGAGGTCGAGGCGGAGCTCCAGCAGGTCCTGGATTGGCTGGATGAAGGTGTGGTGGTATTCGACGAAAACGATCGCATCCGCGCGAAGAACGCGCGCTTTCTTCAGATCCTCGGCCTCGGTGCAGACGATCCCTCCCAATTGCACAGCCTTGGCGAGTTGATTCGCCGCACGGCCAACAATGCCAGCGAGCCGGAAACGTTCGCGGCCCGGTGGAAAACCTTCGCTGAAGGCGCCGAAGAGGGGATGCGCGAGGAACTGAGCATGAAGGGACCACTTCCGCAGGTAATTGAGCGCTACACCCGCGCAATCGTAGGCAGAAATGGACGAAGACTGGGCCGCGTCGAGGTGTACCGCGAAATGAGCGCCCAGCGCTCGTTCCAGTCCCGAATGGTGCAGACGGAAAAACTGGTGGCCACTGGGCAGCGTGTCAGCGGGATCGTTCATGAATTGAGCAACCCCCTGACCACCATTCTGGTGAACGCGCAACGGCTGCGCTCTCAGGAAAGCGATGGAACCCGTGCCACCCTCGCACAGAACATCCTGGAGGAGTCGGAGCGCGCCACGAATATTCTTCGCCAGTTGCTCGTCATTTCCCGCGAATCGCTACCGGAGCGCCGCCGCTTTTCCCTGAATGAAATGGTGGATCGCACCGTGGAACTGCAACGGCTTGCTCTTTCCGGCAATCGCGTCCGCCTGATCGTTGAAAAACAGAAAGGGCTGCCGCTCGTGGAAGGGGATTTCGGGCAATTGCAGCAGGTCTTGATGAATCTGCTCCAGAATGCCCAACAAGCCATAGAACAAAGTGGAACGGGCAACGCCATAGGCATACGCACCACACTTGCGGGCGACGGCCGCGTCTGCCTGCAAGTCTGGGACGACGGGCCGGGAATTCCCGGCGCGATCCAGGCGCGCATTTTCGATCCCTTCTTCACCACCAAGCCGCCGGGCGTGGGCACCGGCCTGGGGTTGGCCATTGTGCTTGGCTTGGTGCGCCAACATGGCGGCACGGTAACCTTGACGAGTCCGCCGCATGGGGGCACGCGTTTTACCGTTGAACTCCCCGCGGCTCCGGAAGCGGAACTCCAGGACGATGAGGAAAGCATGGTGTTGGCGCCAGTTGAACTCGCGCGGCCCGCAGTGGCGGCTGCCCTCGAGCAGATTCCGATTGCCAGTGCGCCAAGAGTTCTGGTCGTCGAGGACGAACCAACCGTGGCGAGTCTCATCGCCGATCTTTTGCGCGAGGAAGGCATGCGCGTGGATGTTCTGCTGGACGGGCGCCACGCGCTTCAACAGGCCGAGCGGGAAACCTACGACCTGGCCATCTGTGACGTGAAAATGCCGGGCATTGACGGCCAGCGTTTTTATCAGATTCTGGCGCAGCGGCAGAATCCCCTTCACGAGCATGTGCTGTTCGTCACCGGGGACATACTCGCGCCGCGCACACAGGAGTTCCTGGATCGCCATCATCTGGCGCATGTGGCCAAACCATTCCGCATGGAGGAATTGAACGCGGCGGTACAGGCCATGTTGGGAAAGAAAAAAGAGATGGCGGCCCTGAAGGCTGCCGTCCGGGCAAAACAGGCCTAGAGAGCTGGACCTACGATGCGGAGCAACAAACAAACCGAAGAGGAAGAGTTCGTGATGGTATGCGGTGATCGCGAATTCAGCGCGGAAGTAAGGGAACAATGGCGGCAACGCCATAATCCTGTCCGTCTGGAATTCGTGGATGGGTGTAAGCCCGCGAGCAATCTTCTCAAAGCGCGGACCCCGGCGGCGATTCTTTTCGAGGAGCAGGCCAATGCGGCGGCTGCTGGAGCGGCGCGCGAGAAAACGCAGTCATTGACCGCGATGGTCACGCTCTTTGCGGGTCACGCGCCGACGGTCGTGATCGGAAGCGCCGAGCAGCAGGCCGGTTTGCAAGCGCTGCTTGCCGGTGGAACGGTCGATTTTGTCACCCGGGCTTTGGGCTGCCTGCCGCTGGCCTTGGGCTTGGTGGAGCGCCGCCTGCGCCGAAGCAATGGATGGAAAAGTGCGCGGATGGCCGAGCCCCTTGTCATTGAAGGACCTTCCGCGGATCCCGAGGCGCGGGATTTCGGCGAAATCTTGCGCCACGAACTGAACAATCCCCTGACCGGAATCCTCGGGAATGCCGAACTCCTGCTTGTGGAACTCCGCCGCAACAAGGTACCACTGCCGCCGCAAAGCGAACGCCGTCTGGAAACGATCGCCGAGCTAGCCGTGCGCATGCGGGAAACCGTGCGGCGTCTGAGTGACGAATGGGAAGCGCAGTCGGAAGCCATGACCCGCGAATTGGCGCAATCGCCGAACTAGGCATCCGCCCAAATCACGGCGCCGTCGCCGGGTCCGCGAAAAACCGTAATACCCGCCGGCGGAATTCCTGTGGCTGAAATCCAATCGCGGCCGTATGAAACGCTCCGGGAACTACCCAAAGCGTTTTCGGTCCGCGGGCCGCGCGATAAATCATTTCGGCGTGACGGCAGGGAAGTGTCGTGTCCGCGGTATCGCAGATCAGAAAAACGGGAAAAGCGCGCGATGCCACCGCCAGTTCCGGCGAGACGTCTACGGAGGGGAAGCCCGCCAGCGATTGCCCGCGGCTCAGCATCATCCAGGCGCCGGGCGCAAAAATCGTTTTTCCCAGCCACGGATACTTTTGCAGCCCCGCATAATCGTACGAAGCTTCCCGCAAACTGGCGAAGGGTGCCTCCGCCACGACAGCTTCGATGCGCGCGTCGGCTCCCGCGGATTGCAGCGCGATACCCGCTCCCATCGATTCTCCTAGCGCAAAAATGTGCGTTGGGTGCTCCGTTGCGATGAGCGCGTTCACGATGGCGCGGCTATCGTTGCGCTCCAGCCAGCCGTAAGTGGCCGTGGGGCCTTCACTTTCGCCGTGTGCCCGCGCATCCATCATGGTGACGGAATACCCCGCGCGCAGAAGCAACTCCGCCTGCGCAAGACCTCCTACGCGGTTATCCGCCACGCCGTGAAACACCAGCACCCACGCTCCATTCGGATTTGCGGGACGCACTTTCCATCCGCGCAAAAGCGCGCCATCGGGTGCGCGCACGTCGAACTCCTCGCGGCGAGCGTGAATCTCCGTAAACGAAGCGTCGGCCTCCGCAACGAGATCCGGCGTAAGCGGCCGCCGCATCGGATGCAAAAACGCCGGTGCCGCCAGCCATCCGGCCACGCCCGCAAACAAAGGCGGAAAGAGGAGCAGGATTAGAAAAATGCGGAAAAGTCTCCGTCGCAGTCCCATATTAAAATAGACGCAAAAGAATCGAGGAAAGTTCACGCTAGCAATGCTTGCTTCTCACCGCTGCCAAGTCTGCGCAGTGGATTTCTGAGTAGGGGTCCAGCCCGCCGGAGGCGGGGACCCCATGTCCGCAAGATCAACCCGCGCGAGGAAACTCACGACCGGAACAGCACATCCTCCCGCTGGAACATCTTCACCGCCAGGAAGATTGCCGCGCCCGCATACACGCAAGTGGACGCAAAAATCAGAATGATGGAATTCCAGTGGTACGTGCCGGAAATGATCTCCTTGCACACCAGGCTGGTATTCAGCACGGGAATCAGAGCGAGCTTTGAATTGAGTTCGACCCCAGGCATTACGGAAGCCACGGCGGGAATCACCACAAGAAACGTCAGCGGCGTCAGGTAGCTCTGGGCCTCTTTATAGGTCTTCGCAAAAAGCGCAATGGTCATCAACACCGCTGAAAACAATACCGCCAATGGGAGGGCCATGAAGAAAACGGCCACCACGGAAAGCGGCCCCAGGCTCAAATGCAAGCTTTCTCCTCCAGAGGAATGCATCAACTGAGAATGGCCGAGGATGGCGAAAGACGTTCCCATGGAGGTGACGGACAGTATCGCGGAAACAAGCGAAGCGGAAAATACCAGAAGGAACTTGCCCATCACCAGGTCGAACCGCGAAACGGGGCTGGAAAGAATCGTCTCAATCGTGCCCCGCTCTTTTTCCCCGGCAGTCAGGTCAATGGCGGGATACATCGCGCCCGTCAGGCAAAGCAGAATCACGGCGTAACCGATGAACCCGCCGACGCTCGCCCCTCCAACTTTTTCCGGCGGCGCGACATTTTCCTGTTTGATCTCAAACGGCGTCAGCACACTCGGCGAAAGATTCTTTGCGGCAAGACGATCTTTCACCACCGATTCACGATAGTCCTTGATGGCATCCTGCAAATGGTTTGCGCCAAAGGAAGATTTTAACTCGCCCTCGTAATAATCAACCTTTACTGTGGGCTTCGTCCCTTCCGCAAGTGCCGCTTGAAAGCCCTTGGGAATTTCCACCGCAGCGCGAATTTCTTTGTTGGAAATCTGGTCTTTCCAGTTAGCCGCATATGGAACGATGGCCAGCTTGTCGATTTTTTGCAATCGCTCCAATAATTGAGGGGAGTCCTCGCCTCCAATAATCATGACCTTCGGAACTTCCTGTTCCGCCTTGCCGATCATCACCGTGGCCAGGGCCGTGATGCCCACCATCAAAATGGGAAAAGCCAGCAGAGGCACAAGGACCGTGGAAATCAGCGTGCGGCGATCCCGCAACCACTCTTTCAGCTCTTTGCGATAGACAACGGAAATAGCGCCGAAGTTCATGGCTCTAGGCCTCCTCGCTCTGCAGGTGTGGAGTCACCACTTTGACGAAGATCTCTTCCAGGTCCTGTTCGTTGTGGCGAGCTCGCAGTTCCGCAAGGGACCCCTCCGCCAGCAACTTCCCGGACTGAATAATGCCAATCACATCGCACAACTTCTCTACCTCGCTCATCACGTGCGTCGAGAAAATCACCGTCTTGCCCCGCTGGCGGCACTCGCGGATGAAATCAATGATGGTCCGCGCCGTCATGATGTCCAACCCCAGCGTGGGCTCGTCAAAAATCATCACCTGGGGATCGTGAATCAGCGTGCGCGCGATGGAGGTCTTCTGCTTCATTCCGGTGGAAAGCTTGTCGCAGCGCCGGTCACGAAAAGAGTTCATTTCCAGC
>CAYOOS010000071.1:0-13019 GCA_964405585.1 uncultured Acidobacteriaceae bacterium
TTTCGTCGGAGCTGGATCGGGAATGATTCCCAATGCAGTGTGAATTGGAAGTGCATTGGCTTGGATCGGACCAAACGTCTTGTGCACGTCTATCGTAAGAGTGTCGCCAATCCTTATGCCACGCCTGCTGGCTAAATCCTTGCCGACAATGCATTCTTCGGCATCCTCTTTGAACCACCGACCTTCGACATGCCACCAAGGATTAGTGCTCTCGATCCCAGTCACGTAAGTGCTTCCATCGGGGATTGCGACGCTATGATTGGCCCACGTCCCAATCAGAGTTGTATCTGGATTGAGGTTGGGCCTTAGCGGCACATCCATCGCATTGGATTCGAGGAGAACCGGGACGTCGAGAATGGGCGCGAAGGACATGATGTTGAAGCGCCAGAAAATTGTTTTGAGTTTGCCGAGGTCGGCTTCGGGGAGGTAGGCGCCGGCGTTCGCGGGACGATAATCCACGCCACCAATTTCCAGCGGCAAGGAATCGGCTTGCGGGGTGACAAGGAGATTCGCGCCCAGGCTACGGAATTCCCGAGCGAGGCGGTCGCCGACGTCCAGAGAGACGCTGAGTGCGGCCGTGGCGACCGCCATGCCGAGGGCGAGCGCGGCCATGGTCAGGAGCTTGCGACGAGGGCGGCGAGTGAATGAATCGGTTACGAGTCGAAGGAACATGTCACCTGGTCAGAACCCTGTTTCCGTTCAGGAATCTCTGTTTGGAGGAACCCAGGACAAGAGAGATTCCTCACTCCGCAGACTCCGTTCGGAATGACGGAAGTCCATTTTTTCAGAAAACTGTGCCCCTATTTGTGCTCGGGACAAAAAAGCCGATCCCTTGCGCAAACCTTCCAACGCCTACTTCGGAATCTCCTCGGCGGATTTGGTCAGGGCGGCAACATCGATGACGATCGTATCGCCATCCACCAATGAGGCAAATCCGATGGGGTTGCATCCGCCCTTTTGCCCAATCGAAGGAATGTAGATGGCCGAGGCGCAACGGCGGCAGATTACGTTTTGCCCTTCCTGGCGATAGCCATCGGGGCCGCAGATGAGACAGGCATCCAGCGCGGTGCCGTAGCCGCCGGGTTTCTTTATGACCATGAAGCGGATGGCTTGTCCATTTACGTTGATGGTGAAGAGATGGAGGTTGCCGTCCTGCACTTCCGCCACGGGAATCTTGACAAGATTGTTGACCGCTTCCACGGCTTTGGCTTGCACGGGGGCCGCATTCACGCGCGCATAAATAAAGTCGGCAGTCAGAGCCAGGATGACGCTGAGGCTCATCACCGCGGCGGCGATCATCCAGCGGCGTTGCCGGCGGTTCTGCGCTTCGAGCAAGCGACGCTCCGCGTCGTTAAGAACCGTTGTGGCCGCCTTTGCGTGCGAGGCGGATTGCCACTCCCGGAAAACCAGAAGGGCTGCCGCACCAAAAATAAAAACAAAGAAGAACAACTCATTGGCCACGATGGGACCCAGTAACGCCATTTCCCCTTTACTCGAAGGGAGCCAACGCGCCTCGCTCAATTCGTGGAGACCGGTGACGGCGAGTTGAATGGAGACCAGAATCAGGATGGCGCTGGTGACAGCGAAAAAGCGCTGGAGAGGCACCTTGAGTGTGCCCTTAAAAAAGAAGGCGCCGACGGCTACGGCGGCACCGATGCCCACAGCCGTGCCGATCCAGATTTGCAGACCTTCAGTGGACAGCTCGACGGCACGGAGGATGAGCGCAAGTTCCGCCCCTTCACGCAATACCATCAGGAAAACGAACAGAGCGATGCCCCAACCGGCAGCCTTGCCGGCACGTTCGGCGTAACTTTCCACCTTTTGTTCGATTTCCTTTTTGAGGTGGCGAGCCACGCGGTTCATCCATATGATCATGGTGACCACGAAGAAGGCAGCCACGAGAAGGAGCAGCCCCTCAAAGCCGTCCTCGCTAATGCGGAATCGCTCCAAAGCAATAGCAGCGGCAAGACTTAGGGCGACGGCGGAGGCGACCCCGCCCCAAACGTAACGGGCCAGATGAGCGCGGCCTGTGCGCGAGAGGTAGACGAGGATGATGCCAACGACGAGGGCAGCTTCGACGCCCTCGCGAAGTGCGATGAGGAAAGCAGAGAGCAAGGTTTGGCCAGTTGAAAATTACTTGCAACAGCACATTCAGTTTACCGCTCCCCGATTCCTGCGTCAAGTTCCCCCACCGTTCCCTACCTCACGGTAGAATAGGCACTTGCGTCTAACCATGAGAATGCTGGCTGACACCTTGCGCCCCGCGTTGTCGCTGCTGCTCGCTGGGCTGTTGGTGTGCGCGCAGACGCCAGCACAATCCGGCGCCTCCGCCGGGAATCCCTCGCAAGACCCGTTCGTGCTTGTGAAGCCAAACCCAAAGATGGCGAAAAAACTAGTCGAATATGCCGCCAAAGCCGAAGCAGCCGGGGACGAAGAGGACGCGCTGAGGGCTTACGAGGAGGCGGCACGCTACGCGCCGATGGACGTGACCATCGTGGGCAAGGGTGCGGCGTTGCGGTCCAAGCTGGTGCGCGCCCACGTGGAAAGTGCGGAACGGCTGGCGGTGGAGGGAAACTATCAAGGGGCCACGCTGGAGCTTGCAAGCGCGTTAAGCATTGATCCGAAAAACCCGATTGTCGAAGGACGCTTGAGGCAATTTCAGGCGCAAAGCAAGGAAAAAGAAGAAGTGCAGCGGGTGGAACCGCCGGTAGGCTTGCCGATTCTACAACCGGAAAAAGTCACGCACAGCTTTGATGTGCGCAGCGATGTGCGCAGCGTGTACGAGCAAGTAGCCAGCGCGTTTGGCGTGAAGGCCAGTTTCGATCCGGACTTGCCGGCGCGCGCCGTGCGCCTGCGTCTGGAGAACGCGGATTTCGGAACCGCGATGAAGGTGCTGGCACTGGAAGCCGGGACATCCTGGCGCGTCCTTGGCCCGAAGCTGATGTTCGTGTTCGCAGATTCGGCGGAGAAACGCAAGCTATTCGAGCCCGAGATTGAAGAGACTTTTCAGTTGCCAGTATCCGTGGAAGCCACGGAGATGACGGAATTGTTTCGAGTGCTGCGCGAATTGACCGGCTCGCAACACCTGCAACAATCCTCGGAGTCGCGTTCTATCACGATCCGGGACACGCCCCAGCGGGTGCGGCTGGCGGGGGACATCATCGAGCAGTTGGAACATGAACGCGGCGAGGTACTGCTGGAGATCGATCTGCTTGAGGTGGATCGAACGAACGCGACAAAACTGGGAATCACGCCGCCCGCCAGCACCACGTTCTATGCCATCCCGCCAAATCTGATAGCGGAAGTAAAAGCCGCATCGAGCATCACCCAACTGCTGACGGTGCTGGCCAGCGTTTTCGGGAGCTCGATCGGCGGGGCCTCTGGGTCTGGAATCACGAGCCTGGCCTCCGCGATCCCACCTATTGTGGCGATCGGGGGCGGGAAATCCACTTTTTTGCTTTCGCTGCCCACGGCCACTGCCAATTTTTCCAAAGCGCTTTCGCTGGTGCAGAGTGGCCAGGAGGTTCTGCTGCTCGCGCAAGATGGCAAGCCGGCCACCTTCTTTGTCGGTGACCGCTACCCCATCACGCTATCGTTGCTTTCCGGCAGCCTTGGCAGCACTGGGTTCACGGGGAATCCGGGGGCGAGCGGAACGACAATTCCCACGGAGCAATTCACGGTGGGCCAATCGCCTGTGGCGCTGGTCACCGCGGATTTTCGGGAGGCCGGTACACAGGATCTGGCGGTGCTCAACCAGGCGGATAATACAATCAGCATCCTCCTGAATCAGGGGCCGAACTCCGTCACACAATTTGCCGCGGCGACGGGCTCGCCGTTTCTCCTGGCAGGAGGAGCACCCAGTTCCACCCAGGGCATCGCGAGTCCCGCCGTAAGCCTGACCGTGACCTCGGCCACACTGGCATCCATCGCCGTTACACCGGCCAATTCTTCCATCGCGAAGGGAGCCACGCTGCAGTTTGCGGCTACAGGAACATTCAGCGACGGAAGCACGCAGGACATCACGCACGCGGTTACCTGGTCAACATCCAATGCTTCGATTGCGGCGATTAACGCGGCCTCGGGAATCGCCCTGGGGCAAGCGGCGGGAACGGCAAATATCACGGCTGTGTTGGGAACTGTCAGCAGCACCGCTGTTCCGCTGGGCATCACCAACGCTACATTGCAAACCATCAGCGTGACGCCGGCAGCACCTTCGATTGCGTTGGGCACGACGCAGCAATTCACAGCAACAGGAACGTACAGCGACCTTAGCACGGCAAACATAACCAGCATCGCGACCTGGACTTCGGCTACACCCGCGACGGCTTCCATCTCCGCGAGTGGAGGATTGGCTCGAGGGCTGGTGGCTGGGACCACGCAGATCAGCGCCAAGGTTGGCACGATCACAAGCGTTCTTGTACCGCTGAAGGTGACTTCAGCGACGTTGAAATCGATTGCGGTTACGCCGGCAACTCCGAGCATCGGGTTGAGCGCGACGCAGCAGTTTACCGCCATAGGGACATACAGCGACAGCAGCACGCAGGACATCTCTGGAATTGTGGGCTGGGCGTCCTCCAACGCCGCGGTGGCGACCATTAACGTGAGCAGCGGACTGGCCACCGGGGTGAGCGCTGGAACCGCGCAGATCACTGCCACGCTGGGAGGCGCAGGCGTGCCGGTAGCGCTGGGTGTGGGCAGCTTCAATGCGAATGCTGATTCGTTTCCCGACTTGCTGGTCACCTCGCAGGTCACCAATTCGGTGAGCGTTCTACTGGGCAATGGCGATGGCACGTTCAGCAACCCGGCGACGTCCGTCGCATACACGGTGGGAAGAAAACCAAGCGCCATCGCCGTCGGCACGATCAATACAAATACGGACAGCAATCAGGGATTCGTGGTGACAAATTTCGACGACAACACCTACTCCGTGTTCACGGGCAATGGGGACGGGACGTTCACGCAGGTGAAGGGATCGCCGTTCGCGCTGCCGAATGTTGTGGCCAACTCCGAGCAGGGCCCGGTGGCGGTCACGCTGGCGGATTTCAATGGCGACGGCATTCTGGACCTGGCAATCGTCAACCAGACGAGTAATACGGTGAGCGTCCTGGAAGGCGTTGGCAACGGCACGTTCACGGAGTTTCCGAAATCGCCCATCGCCGTGGGTTCAAGTCCTTCGGCCATCGCCACGGGAACTCTGAGCGCGAGCACTGGTCCGGCAATGGTGGTGGCCAATGAGTCCGATGGAACCATTACGGTTCTGCTCGGCAACGGAAATGGGACGTTCGGATATTCGACGCAATCGCCCGTTACCGTGGGCAGTACACCCAGCGCGGTGGCCATCGGCAGCTTTTTGGAGGGTTCCAACGGAATCGCGATCGCAAATGCGGGATCAGGCACGGTTTCGATTTTCGTGGATGCGGGAAGTGGACTTATTGTCAGCGCGCTGGAGCCTGCGGCGGGCACAAACCCTGTTGCTATGCTGGCCGGAGATTTCACAAGCGGAACTTTTCCGGACATTGTGGTGGCCAACGATATCCCGCTGGTGTCCGGGCAAGTGACGGATGGCCTGGTGACGTTGATCACCAGCCCCACCAGCCTCATCTCCAACCCAGCCATCAGCCAGCAACCGTATCCAGGGTCGGAATATGAAGACATCGGTTTGAAGATAAAGGCCACACCCACGCTGCATCCAAACAACGAGGTAACGCTACAGCTCGATTTCGACATCAAGGCGCTGGCGGGTTCGAGCATCAACGGCATTCCAGTGATCACCAACCGTACGCTGACCCAAGTAGTGCGACTGAAGGAGGACGAAACTTCCCTTATAACGGGATTGCTTGACAAGGAGGAAACTCGCACGATCACAGGGCTTCCAGGTTTTGCCAAAATTCCCGGCGCCGGGTACCTGTTTGGCCTGCGGAACAACTCTTTCACCGATACCGAATTGCTGATTCTGATCACCCCACGGCGGGTGCGTTTGCCTTTCCGCGAGAGTCACGATATTTATGCAGGGCGCGGCGACACGAGCGGCCGGGGCACCGCCGGTGCAGGCGCACCGCTGGCGCCTCCGGCGGAAACGCCTTCGCCCACGCCCACGCCGACACCGACGCCGCAACCCGGGCAGCCCGCGCAACCTGTGGGAACTGAACCTGCACCTCCACCGAGCCAGCAGCCTCCAGAGGCGGTGCCAAACCCTCAAGAGAATCCGGCTCCCGTGCAGCCGAATCCGCGGCAGCAGCCGAATATTCCTCAGCCTCCACCGACAACACCACCGGAGATGTAATCTAAATTGTCAAACGCTTGCCGGTAATTTTCTGCAGGACGGCGAGGGGCGAGCGCTGCGGCTCGACAAGCGCGGACTGCGGTATCAGGAAGGTCTGCTCGAGGGCGTATTGGCCAGTGAGCACGGCGTGGCTTACACAATCGGTGAACACCAGCCAAGTGGAGTTCGGGGGAAACTCCCAGCGATCTTTGCGAGTCGTTTCCTGAAAGCCCGCGTCTTCCTTCATGGCGTTGTGGCAGCGGTGCATGAAATCGTCGTAGGGTGGCCGGTGCGCCACAGGGAGACGCAAGGCGCGCGCCATGGAATGGAGTGTGTCCTTGAAGGAATTGAGGGGAGAAGCGAGCAAGCCCGCTGCAGGCGCAAAATGCGGCGCAAACGATTCGAAGGTTTGCGAAGTCAACCACACGCGATTCTGCGCCGGATTGATATTGGTAAAGAGCCGCAGGATGCGCGCCCCGTTGGTGGGCCGAGTGGGGAACGAATCGAAATGAAGCAGATCATTGCGCGCATGCAATCGCGCGGGGCGCCCTTGCTCTTCAATGGGGCGGAAGCTCGCGAAATCCATCGTCCATTTGTGGGCATAGGGAAGCAAGAAACGATCTAGGAATTCCGCGGAACGCTGCGAATAGTCGCGCAGGAGCCGACGCAACTCCTGAGCTTGAGCTTCCTCCGAAGCATCGAGGCCCGTGACGCGATCCTCCGCCGGACGATACGCAATATTCTTGTGATAGGCGGAGCTGGCCTGCTTCTGTCCGAGGAGCAATTTGCGGTCTTCTTCGGGAATGTGTATCGGAGACCGTGGCAGAAGCAAGATGTTCCCCGCTTCCAATTCGGCGCAGAGGTTTCTTGCCTGCTGCGCAGCGGTGTCTGGCGAGGGAGGTAGTTCGTGAGCCATGACGAGGCGACTAAAGCCGGGGCTGCCGACCGGTTGCGCGGGCTGCGGTGAAGCGGTGGACATCTGAAAAAACTCCTCCGCGTAAAATATACCGATGGAAAATCCCCGATTCAAGCGTGGCCAGAGCGGCAAGAGAAGTGTCTTTGCTAAGGCAGCGGGTCGAAGACGACGATTGGTTGATAGGTGCGCGGAACAACGGCTTCGGCGATGGCAATCAGTTTGTCGTCCTGGCTGAAGACGCGGAGCTTGGGTGAGCTTGTGGCATCGGCATCGAGTTGCGTGGTCGCTCCAGGTGGAAGCTCGACGCGGCCGGGTTGGAGTTGCGCAAGCATGATAGTGAATTTGCCGCCATGGCGGACGCGTTTTTCGAGAACCGGGAGAACATGAGTGCTGGGGAAATTGGGAAGGAGTCCTTCGAGAGGGATGAGGCGGCTCTCGAGTTTGCCAGCGCGGGCATCCTCGGCAAGTTCGTCAATGGGAATGGCCTGCTCCAGAGAAAACTCGCCCACGGCGGTGCGCGTGATTTCGGCAAGATGGGCGCCGCAGCCCAGTTTCTGGCCCATGTCGTGAGCCAGGGAGCGGATATAGGTGCCCGAGGAGCACTCGATGGAAAAGCGGGCGATGCTGCCTTCAATTCCCGTCAGGCGGTATTCATAAAGTTCCACGGAAGCGGGTTTGAGCTCCACGGGCTCGTTCTTGCGCGCAAGTTCATAAGCGGGGCGGCCATGCACCTTTTTAGCAGAAAAGATGGGCGGCATCTGCTGAAAGCGGCCGACGGATTCGGCTGCCATTCGCTCGAGGACTTCGCGGTTGAGCATGGGCGCGCAATCGGGAGCCTGCGCGGTGCCCTCTGAATCATAGGTGTTTGTGGCATAACCAAAACGGAAGCCCGCTTCATAACGTTTGCGGCGTCCGGAGTAGAAGCGCACCAAGCGAGTTGCTTTGCCGAGGAAGAGTACCAGCACACCTGTCGCCAGAGGATCCAGTGTGCCCAGATGACCGATCTGGCGGAAACCGGCCATGTGGCGCACGGCGTCGACAATGTCGTGAGAGGTTTTGCCCTGAGGCTTGTTGATAACGAGCGCTCCGTCAAAGGGGGCGGGTTTGGGTTGTCGTGGCATGGCGGAAGTGTAGTTGGTCTTTTGTTCCTAACAGTATGTTTCGGGCCTTTTGAGCCTGGCGAAGAGGCTACAAGTTGGTTTCAGGATTGGGGGGCTTCTCGCTCTTTACTTCTTTCAAGAGCCGCTCGATGCGCTCGACATATTCCTGCGAAAAATCCAGGACGAAATGGAGCTCGGGAACACGGCGCAACTGCAGGCGCTCGACCAGTTCATGACGGATGTAACCCATGGCGTGCTCGAGAGCCTTAATCGCGTCGGTCTGTTCCTTGGGGATATCGCTACGCACGCTGACAAACACGCGGGCGTGTTTCATGTCGGGCTGCACGCGCACTTCGCTGACGGAGGCGCTCAACTCCAGCCGCGGATCCTTCAACTCGCCGGCGAGCATGGCGTTGATTTCGTGAGCAATTTCCTCGCCTACTCGTTCATGACGATGATGGTCTGGGCTCATTTCTGTAATTTGCCTGGTTGATCGCGTTCCCGCTTGCCTGGTCCTAAATCCAGCTTACATTACTTCCAAAAAGTGTTTCAGTGTCTCGAATTCGGTTGTGCAGAGTCACAATATTTCGACTTCGTGCCCGACTACCAGGGGTCCCAATTGGCGGTCCGCTTCAGCCAAGACTTTCTGCAGAACTTCTTCGACATGTTGCTCTTCATTGGATAGCGTGACAACGCCCACCACCGAGCGTTGCCAGGTATCCATGAAATCGAGTTCCGCCACGGCTACATTAAAGTGGGCTTGGAGGCGGTCCTTCAAACTGCGCAAAACCTGCCGCTTGTCTTTCAAGGATTGGGCTTCGGCGATGTGCAACTCCAACGTGAGCAATCCAACCGGCATAGGCGGCTCCGAGCCTGCTTCCTACAAGCACTTAATGTTTGAGAAGGGCGGCTTCCCCTCTACTGCATTCATCCTTGTCAGATGATCACCCGGGCACGGGGTTTGCCTCAGGAATCGCTCTGTTTCGACTTGCAACCCTACTTGCGGCCGGAAGGCGCGCTGCTCTGGCCCGCGGCTTCCGCAGCACTGATCTTCTGGACGTTGAAACACTCGAGGACGTCGCCGACCTTGACGTCGTTGAAATTGGCGATGCCGAGACCGCATTCAAAGCCAGCGCGCACTTCGCTGGCGTCATCCTTGAAGCGCTTCAAGGAGTTGAGTTTCGAGGTATAGATGAGCGTGCCGTCCCTGACTACCCGCACCTGCGCGTCGCGTTTCATAATGCCATCGAGCACATAGCAGCCCGCCACGGTTCCGGAGCCCTTGATGCGGAAAGTGTTGCGTACTTCGGCGCGGCCCAGGTAAGACTCCTGAATGACCGGCTCGAGGAGTCCTTCCATGGCTTTCTTAATTTCGTCGGACACTTCGTAGATGATGTTGTGGGTGCGGATGTCCACTTTTTCCTGTTGCGCGAGGTCCGCAGCCTTGCGGTCTGGACGCACGCCGAACGCGATAATGATGGCGCCTGAGGCCGAGGCCAGAAGCACATCGTTTTCCGTAACCGCACCGACTCCCTCGCTAATGATTTTCAGCTTCACCCGGTCATCGGAGAGCTTGGGCAGCATTTCGGCGAGAACTTCTGCGGAACCTTGCACGTCTGCCTTGATGACGATGGGAAGTTCCTTGATTTCGCCGGCCTTCAACTGTTCGTGCAACTGATCCAGAGTAATTCGAGCGCCGGAGCTCGCGCGCAACGCCGCATCTCGTTGCTTGGATTGGCGGTACTCGACGACGTGCCGCGCCTTGGCCTCGTCCGTGACCTGGAAGTGGTCGCCGGCTTCGGGAACACCTTGCAAGCCGAGCACTTCGACCGGAGTGGATGGCGGGGCCGTTTTTACCGGGCGGCCGCGCTCATCAAACATGGCGCGGACTTTGCCGAAGACGGAGCCGACAATAAAGAAGTCGCTGTTGTTCAAGGTGCCGTTTTGAACGAGAACCGTGGCCACCGGGCCGCGGCCTTTGTCTACGCGGGATTCCAGGACGGTACCGTTTGCCGGTGCGTCAGGATTGGCTTTTAATTCGCGCAGATCGGCGACGAGCAAAATGATCTCCAGAAGCTTTTCGAGGTTTTGGCGTTTTTTCGCGGAGACTTCGACGAATTCCGTCTCGCCGCCCCATTCCGCAGGCATCAGGCCGAGATCGGAAAGCTGGCGCTTGACGCGCTCCGGCTGCGCTTCCGGCTTATCAATTTTGTTCACGGCGACAATGATGGGCACGCCCGCGGCTTTGGCATGATCAATGGCTTCACGCGTCTGCGGCATGACACCATCATCCGCGGCCACAACGAGCACGACGATGTCCGTGACCTTTGCACCACGAGCGCGCATGCGGGTGAACGCTTCGTGACCGGGCGTATCGACGAATACAACGGCCTTGCCTTGCACCTGAACTTTGTACGCGCCGATGTGCTGCGTGATGCCGCCCGCTTCGCCACCGGCAACGTCGGCTTCACGGATAGCGTCGAGCAAACTGGTTTTACCATGATCCACATGGCCCATAACCGTAACGACGGGCGGACGCGGCCTGAGATTTTCCTTGGTTTCTTCCTTGGCGACTTCCAGGACCATCTCTTCTTCGAAGGAAACGACGCTGACGACGCCGTTGAAGGATTGCGCGAGGTCCGTAGCGGTTTGCACATCGAGAGCCTGATTGATGCTGGCGAAGACGCCGCGATCAAGCAGGGTTTTCAGCAAATCCTTGGCGCGAATATCGAGTTTTTCCGCCAGTTCGCGAATAGTGATGCCCTCGGTTAGAGTCACTTCGCGCGGCGCGCGGGGTTCCGGAGGAGCAATTGTAGCCGCAGCCACGCCTCGACCGCCCGCACCTTGGCGTTGCCGGGTGGGATGGAGCTTGCGCTCGCCTTCCATCTCCCGCTTGTCAACCATGGGACGCTGGCGTTGCGTGGGCTTGCGCGCGTAGAGAGGCTTGCCCGGTTCCGCCTTGACCGGCATCTTTTCTGGAAATGGCGGCAGCATCGCGGGACGCCCGGGAGTGCGCGGGCCGGGACGCGAGCCCGTTGGCACTGCGCCAGGTCTTTGACCAAAGGTGCGGCTTGGCCCGCCGGGACCACCTGGACTGCTACCGGGGCGTTGCGTATAGGGCCGGCCGCCCTGCCCAGACTGTTGCGGACGCATGGGTTGTCCGGGACGCGGCCCGCTGGGACGCTGGCCGCTGCCGGGAGTTGTGCCAGGGAGCGGTCCGCGATTGCCGGTGGGCATCGGTGGCCGGGGAGGAACTTGGGTTCGTGCTGCCGCACCGGGCGCGGCGGCCGCGGGACGTGCGGAAGCAGGTTGCGAGCCGGGGTGCGCAGCGCGGCCCGCTGGAGGAACGCCAGGACGGGTTGCCACGGGTTGGGCCGCAGGAGCACCGGGCCGAGTGGGATGCATTGGAACAGGCTTTGGAGCAGCAGCAGCGGGTGGCGCGGAAACGACCGCAGGGGCAACTGGCTTAGCTACTGCAGGGGAGACTGGCGTGGCGGCGGGTGTTGCAGGTGCCGCTGGGCGCGCCACGGGTGCTGCGGGAGCGGGTACGGCAATGGGCGCGGCCAGAACTGTTTTGGGTGCGGTGGGAACCGCGACAGGATGGACCGCAGGTGGATGGGCGGCAGGCACATGGGCTGCTGGTGCGGCGTGAGCGGCCGGAGTGTGTGCCGCAGGGGCGGCAGTTACAGATACACCAGGTTTTGCGGCAGCCGCGACCGGAGGATGCTGGCCGGGTCGCCGCAGCGCAGCCTTGGCCGCTGCTTCCTTCGCGGAGCGTTCCGCATCGGCAGCTGCCTCGGCGTCAGCGACATTTTTCAAATGGTGGCGGACTTTTTCGGCAGCTTCGACAGTGATCGAACTGGAGTGAGTCTTTTTCTCGGTTACGCCAAATCCCGGAAGAAGGTCAATGATGGCTTTTGCCTTGACCTCGAGTTCGCGGGCGAGTTCATTGATACGGACTTGGGATGCGTCACTCATGCTTCGTTAGGAACTTTTCTCTTCCTGCTGCTCCGCGGAAGCGTGGGCTTCCGAAGATGCAGCGGCCGCGGAGGTAGCCTCGGCGGCAGGTTCTTCGGCATCGGATTTCGTTTCAGCGGCGTCCGGCGCGGCGGACTCTGGCGCTGGAGTTTCAGCGCTGGCTTCGCCGGGTTCAGCGGGGGCTTCGCTTGCGGCTTCCGCGTTTTCGGCAGGGGCAGGCTCAGCGCCTTCCGCGGGGGTTTCCGTAGTAGCCGCAGCGCCGGTGTCGCCGCTTTCATAGAAGCGGTTCACCGCCTGATAAATTTTGTCCACCATCTTTTCGCCGATGCCGGGAATTTCCATCAGCTGCTCGGGGGTCATGCCGGCGAGTTTTTCCAGAGAGGTGATGCCGGCGGCTTCGATTTTTTCGATGGTCTTGGGCCCGACACCCGCGAGCACTGTGAGCGGAGTAGTCACAGTGGTCAGCGCGGTCATCTGCTCTTCGATTTCGCGGCGCTTCTCTTCCTCGCTCTTGATATCAATGTCCCAGCCGATGAGCTTGCTGGCGAGGCGAACGTTCTGGCCCTTTTTGCCGATGGCCAGGGAAAGTTGCGAATCTTCCACGATAACTTCGAGTTTCTTGGTTTCCGGATCAACGATCTGAACGCGTGTGACTTTTGCGGGGCTGAGAGCCTTCTGCGCGAAAGCAACGGTTTCTTCGCTGTAGGGAATGATGTCAATTTTTTCGCCGCGCAATTCGCGGATGATGGATTGCACGCGCATG
>CAYOOS010000072.1:0-13002 GCA_964405585.1 uncultured Acidobacteriaceae bacterium
CTCCGGTGTCCATCAGCCAACAAGTCACGTCTTCTAATCCGGTTGCCGGATTACCATTTACCGTTACTGTCACAGGAACGGCGCCAGTCTCGTACGGCCCAGCACCAACGGGCACAGTAACGTTTAGCCTGGGATCAACGCAACTTGGAAGCCCGGTCGCCGTAGTTGGCAACCCCGGCGGCACCGTTCCAGCGTTTACTGCCACGGGGCAGTTGGTCATCGCCACGCCTGGTGCCCAGACAATCACAGCGCAGTATAGCGGCGATGCGAACTATGGTCCTGCCAGCAACTCGATGAGCGTGACTGTTTCTTACGCGATACCGGTTATCTCTTCCATTTCGCCCACCAGCGTGAATTCCAACGGTCCTGCGTTCACAATCACTCTGAACGGCTCAAATTTCTATAGCGCGTCGATGATTAATTTCTTCAGCAATGCGACCTTCTACGGGTCCTTCGTGCCGACGACTTTCGTCAGCGGCACGGAACTGACCGGGATTATTCCTGCCGCAGCGGTTGAGCTCCCGGGCTCCTATACTGTTGATGTGGTAGGTCCTCCGCCAGACTATTCTCTTTCCAACCAATTCAACTTCACTGTAAACGTCGGCACTTATCCGGTACCGATACTCGGCTATATGAACCCCTCAACCTCCGTTGCCGGCTCTTTTCCCTTTGCCCTGGTGGTCTCTTGTGAGAATTGTGCTTCGAGCGCCGTCCTCAATTTCAACGGCGTAGCGAAACCCACGGTCGTCTCCAACTCGTACAGCTCTCCCTATGCACAAAACGTCACCGCCACAATTTCAACGGCGGATATCAGCACCCCAGGCACCGTCCAAGTTACGGTGAGCAATCCAACGCCAGGCGGTGGCCCTTCTGCGCCTCAAACGTTCACAATCGCGAAGCCGACCGTAATCCCTACAATTGCCTCAGTTAGTCCATCCAGTGCCCCATCTGCATCACAGACGCCGATAACTGTAACGGGCACAGGATTTCAGGCTGGCGCAAGCGTGGTGCTGAATTTAGGTAATGAAGGGGCTACAGTAAACAGTTCCACGCAAATAACGACCACCCTCTACGTCGGATCGCTCGCGCCGGGCACATACCCACTGTATGTCGTTGACCCGTCTCCCGCAGGAACCTCGTTGCCCTTCAACTTTACGGTGACCGCGGCGCTTCCGCCGAGTGTCGCAGTTGCAACGAGCGCGGTGACGTTGAATTCGACAACTGCCACGAGCCAGATGTCGACGGTGACAGTAACGCCGAATGGAGGATTCACGGGCAACGTGATTGTGAGCTGCCCATCGAGCTTGCCCCCCGGAGTAAGCTGCCCGAATTCGCCTTTGACGATTACAGTGCAGTCCGGAAACACAACAGGACAATTGTCGTTCACTGTCGTACCAACATCGGCGACGCTTTCCGCGTCTAGCGCCTCGCATGCGCGCGAATTCCACGTCGCAGGTCTGATAGCGAAGTTCAGGGGAAGAGGATGGTGGGGGATCAGCGGATGCCTCGGGTTGGGGGCGATATTGATGCTTTTACTGCCGGGGAAAAAGCGGTCCCGAATGGCGTTCGGCTTGAGTGTGCTGTGTCTTCTGACCCTTGCGTTGGGTTGCGGGGGAAGTGGCGGGGGCGGTGGGGGAGGCGGTGGTGGAGGAGGCGGACCTTTTGCGACGTCCACCAGGCTTACGGTGACGAATGCCAAGGTTGGATCGGGGAGTACGTTCAGTTTCTCCGCCACCGTAACTGGCGGAACACCTACTGGACAAGTGCAGCTGTTGGAAAACGGAAGTGCTCTGGCTACAGCGGGAGTCACGGCCGGAATGGCTTCGTTCCAAACTGCAGCGTTGCCCGTGGGAACCCACTCGATCAGCGCGCACTATATGGGAGACGCCGACACGCTGGCATCCTCGAGCGGGACACTGAACGTCACTGTGACGGGGACGACGACCATTGCCATCACGACGAACCCGACTGCAACACCGGCAGTATCGCCGATTTCACTAACGATCAATTAGCGCATGGAAAGCAAAGAGTTCCCAAAGATGCAGGCAGACTCGCGGAAGGACTGCAGATGTGAGGGGTGAGTCAGTTGGTGGGGTTGGGTGGGAAGAAGATATTCCAGAATTGGGGAGAGGGCGTGGTGAATTCGATGGGGACGAGGGAGCCCTCGGCGTTCATGACGGGGGGACGGACGACGTGAGCCTCGACCCTTTTCTGGGTCTTGGGATTTTCGATGGAAAGTTTTGTGCCGGTGGGCAGGCCTTGGGGGAGAATGATCATCGCTCCGCTGGCGCTGACAGTGTGCGTGGTGCCGTTGATGGGATTGGCTTTGCCCTCGATGTGCACGAGGACGGGCATCCTGAGAAGTACACGCTGAGCGCGGCGGCGCTCCTCATTGGTTTGCGGGCGCGTGGTGGTGGCGCTGCGCTTGACGTTCGGGGCAGCGGAACCAGCAGCGGCTGCGGGCGGCGCGGGTTTTTGTAAAGGCGTCACAGTTCCAACCCCCAGAAGTCCATATCCGGCGCGACAAGCTCGATGCCGTATTCCCAGCCGTCGGGCTGTTCATTCCCTTTCCAGACGATGACGGCGGCGTTGCTGGTTCCAGAAGCCAGATTGGTCAGCGCCAACCGATGGTCCAGTTCCAGCGAGTCTGCAAGCACAACCATACAACCATAAGGATTCACAACCCGGGTGAAGGCTTCAACGCAATGCCGTTTGCCGGTGGAAGGATCCCACTCCAAGCGAATGGGGACGCGTGAGTTCATGCGGCGTCCACGACGCTTTTCGCGGTAGCGAATGCCCACCTGCTTTAGTTCCTGCAACTTGACATGCATCGTAGCCTCTGGAGCCAGCGGAGAAGCAGAGCGCGCCAGCCCGATGCGGCGAGAGCCGCAAGGAACGCGCGCAGGCAGCGGCAAGCAAAAATCGCAGCGCAGCCGAGAGCAGCGCGGTTCCACAAACTGTCTTGTTGACCATGCTAGAGTTAGAGGAAAGAAGGGTCAATGGTACGTAGACGTAAGAGTAGCTGTCCAGAAGGACAGGCGGAATGAGGCTGAGGACAGGTGAAACGGGAAAGTGCGGAATCTGATTGTCAATGCGGATGACCTGGGATGGACGGAAGGGGTAAACCGGGGAATCGTGGAGGCGCACCGGCATGGGCTGGTGACCAGCACGACGCTGCTGGCCAATGGAGGCGCGTATGGCTTTGCAGTGGAGGCGGCGCGAGAGAATCCGCAACTGGGAATCGGCGTACACCTGAACCTGGGCGATGGAAGGCCGGTGGCACCTGCGGATGAAGTGCCGGGCCTTCTGAATGGCGCAGGCGAACTGGATTGTGGGACCGAAGGATTGTTGCTGCGAATCGCGAGCCGGCGGTTGCGTATCGAAGAAGTGGAGCGGGAATGGGACGCGCAGATCCGGAAGATACGGGAGTCTGGGATTACGCCGACACACCTGGATGGGCACAAACATGTGCACATGCTGCCGGGGCTGTTTGAGCTGGGGCTGCAACTGGCGAAGAAGCACGGAATCAGGGCCATTCGCGTGGCGAACGAGGAATCGAGTTTGCGTTCGGCGTTATCGGCAGGAGCGGCAAACAAAGCGGGAGTCGTGCTGAAACAAGGCGTGCGGGCGCGGGGGTTGAAACTGCTGGCGCGGGATGCGCGGGAAATGGCGGAGCGCGAGGGGATAGCCACGAGCGACTATTTCTGTGGAATCACACAGACTGGCGAATTGACGCGGGAAGGGCTGGAAGAATTCCTGGAGAAACTGCCGGATGGCACGACGGAATTGATGTGCCACCCGGGATACGCGGACGAGGAGCTGCGGAGGACGGCGACGCGGCTGCAGGAGTCCCGGAAAGCCGAGTTGGACATGCTGACGGACGCAGGAATTAGAAAACTTGTCGCCAGCCGAGGGATACGCCTGATAAACTATGGTTTCATTGGGGGAATGGAATAAAGTCGGGCCGTCAAGTCGCGGCGTCCCAACAAGTTGAATTTCACCAGGACCGGGGAAGGTTAGGGCTGTGCGCAAGGCGCGCGGGAAGCGATTGTAGAGAGGTATGGGTAGAGTTTATGGGAATTGAGTCAGCGATCCGGTACTCGATCGTGGTTCCGTTCTACAACGAACAGGAAAATATTCCGGATTTGTACATGAAGCTGACGGATGTGATGGACTCGGTGGGCGAGCCGTACGAAATGGTGTTCGTGGACGACGGGAGCAAGGATAGTTCGTACAAAGTGTTATCGGAGATTTACGAGCACGACCGGCGCGTGAATGTGGTGCGGCTGCGGCGAAATTTTGGACAGACGCCGGCGCTGAAAGCGGGATTCGATTTTGCGCGCGGGGACATCGTGATCTCGATGGACGGAGACCAGCAACACAACCCCGAAGAGATACCACGGTTCCTGGAAAAAATAGAGGAAGGCTACGACCTGGTGAGCGGGTGGAGGCGTTCGCGGAACGACCACTGGCTGATGCGGCAAGTGCCGAGCCACATAGCGAACTGGCTGATGGCGAAGCTTTCGGGCATCGAGCTGCACGATTTTGGGACGACGTTCAAGGCCTACCGGCGCGAAATATTGCAGGAAATACAGCTTTACGGAGAACTCCACCGATTTATTCCCGCGCTGGCGAGTTCGACCGGGGCGCGCATCGCGGAAGTGCCGATATCCAATCCGCAGCGAAAAAGTGGGCAATCGAATTACGGGATCGGACGTAGCATTCGCGTATTTTTCGACCTAATCATGGTGAAATTCCTGCTGGATTATTCGACGCGGCCGCTGCAGTTTTTCGGGATGCTGGGATTGGCGGGAACGGGGACGGGATTTGCGCTGGCTCTTTTCCTGGGCATAAAAAAAATATTCTTCAACGAAGCTCTGATGACAGAGCACGGGCCGCTGTTGCTGCTGTCGATTGCGCTGTTTATCAGCGGGATACAGTTTATCTCCCTGGGGCTGCTGGGAGAGATCAGTGCACGCACGTATTATGAATCGCAAAACAAGGCGATTTACGCGCTACGAGAAGTGAAGAGCCACCGAAAAGAACTGGGCGATTCGACAGAGTCGACGCGACCCTCGGGAAACTCGGAACGGTAACAAAGATCCCTTTCACAAGTTGGTTGCAGGTTGGATCCGTTGAGATCCTTCGGGCCGCAGACTGCGCGGCCCTCAGGACGACATTTTGTTGTGGTGTGTGAATGATGGGAAGGCAGGAGATTCCTCAGGGGCTAAAGCCCAGTATCCAGACGCTCTGATGTCGGAGCTGAAGCTCCGACCCTCTAAGAAGCACGTATAAGGTGCTTCTAACAAAATCGAACAAACTGAAGGGCCTGCGTCAGGGCCGCAGAGTGCGGTATTGGCCGCGGAAATAGAGAAGCGGCTGGCCATCTGCAGCTTCAGCGGTTTCCACTTCGCCCAAAAAGATGGTGTGATCTCCCGCCAGATATTCCGAAACGACATTGCAGGTGAGTTGCGCAAGAGCATCCTCGAGGACGGGAATACCAGAAGCAGTCCAACGATAGCGAATGCCGAGGCGCACATCGGCCTCGGGACTCTGTTCGCCAATTGCAAAATAGCCGGAGAGGGCTTGCTGAGAATCCTTAAGAATGCTCACACCGAAGCGGCGCCGGGCTTTCAGGAAGGAGAGCAGGCGGCTTTCTTCATCCACGCAAATGGAGACGAGCGGGGGATCGAGAGAGACCGAGGTGAAGGAGTTGGCGGTCATGCCATGGACCTGGCCAGGCTCGCGCTCGACGGTGACGATGGTAATTCCGGTGGCGAATTGACCCATGACGCGGCGAAAGAGTTGGGATGTGACGGCCGTGGAGGACATTGGTCGAAGATAACACAGGCGGGACGAGGTGGCGGTTAGCGGATATCAGATATCAGTTATCAGGTATCAGGAAACTAAGAGGTGGAGTCGTGGAGCGTTGATCGGTACGCGGGGTTTGCAAACGAGAAGAGGTGTAAGAGTGAAAGAGTATAAGAGTAAAAAAGTGCGGGGATGGAGTGGCTGGAATTGTGCCGCGATCCCTCCGCTCCGGCCCGCAAACTACGCGGGCCTACGGTCGGGATGACAGAGTGGGCGATCCCGCAAACTACGCGGGCCTGCGGTCGGGATGACAGAGTGGGCGATCCCGCAAACTACGCGGGCCTACGGTCGGGATGACAATTGGTGAGTGGTGCCGAGATGGGGTCCATCCCGATATGCGGGATGGACCCCTACGCGGATTGTGGACAGTGGAGAAAAGCCTCATTTGTGGGGCTTGTCTTCGTTTTTTGGTTTGGCAGGCGGGGCAGCTTTGGCATGCTCCGCCTTCTGTTGTTGATTGAGCTGCTGCTTCTCCTGATTATGCTTCTGCGCCTGTTGCTCGAGTTGCTGCTGGTGTTGCTGGTTTAGTTGCTGCTGCTTGGCAGCGTCGGCTTGTTGCTCTTGCAACTTCTGCCGTTCCTGGATTTGCTGCTGCTCGAGCTGTTGGCGCTCCTGATCCTGCTGCTTTTGGAGTTGCTGAGTCTGTTGCTGGTGCTTCTGCTCGAGCTGAGGATTCTCCACGGTAGCAGGCTGAGCGGAAGGCGGGCGATTGTTGGCCGCTTGGGCGCTTGGAGGCTTTCCCGGTTGATTGGCTGGCGCACCCCCGACGTTGGAGGGGCGGTTGGGATTGGTCTGGCTTTGAGCGTTGTTCACGCGTGGCGTGGCGGGAGTTGCTGCAGGGGCGATCTTGACGGGAGCGACCGCAGCGGCAGTTCGCGCGGGCTGAATTTGACGCGTTTGTGCCATCGAGATCGGCTGGCCATGATTCGCTTGAATGGCTGCTTGCTGTTTCTCAAAGGACGGAGGTGGTGGTGGTGGTGTGGTCTTGGCCACAACGGCGCGGTTCGCGAGAGCCGCAGGAGGACGTACGTTCGTCGCGGCGCCGGAGCCCATGACGGCTTGCTTCGGCGGTGCAACGGAAGGAGCGGAAACGCCGACGGGGGCAGATTCCACTTCTCTCTGGTTCACGACGACGAGATTGTGCGAAACGGGTTGAGCTGATGTGAACGCGTGCGGCGAGGTGGCAGTGACAGCGCCCGGAACACCCTGATTGACAAAGCGGACATTGGTGACGTTTCGGTTGATGACGGTCGTGTTGTAGTAATTATTGACCACGGTTTCATTCACTGTGGTGTTGGAGATATTTACTCTGCTGACGTAGGCGCGGCTGACCGCATAGGAAGGCACGAAGACTTCACGCGGCCCCAGCGGGAACCAGCCAACATTCACGCCCGCGGCAAAGCCGCCGCCAGCGATGCCAATTCCGACGCCAAAGTGGGGTCCACCGACCCATGCTACAAGCGCAGGCGCGTAAACTGGGCGGACATACGCGAAGCCGACAACACGCGGCGGTGCAGGTACCCAACCCCAAGCGCCCGCCACGAAGACCCAACGTCCATAGTGGAAGGGAGCAAAACCCCAAGAGGCATCGTCAACCCAAGTCCAGCCCCAGGGAGCGATATAGGCCCAATGGCCATAGCGATAGGGTGCCCAGCCGATGATGGTGGTGTGAGGGAACCAAACGGTGCCGTACTCGGGAACGGGACGCCAACCGCCGTTGTCGTCGAGGTCCTCGTAGCCTATGACATCGTCGGAGACGTAGCGGCGAGCCACGGCGTGATCTTCGTGGAGGTCGCGTTCATCGCACCAGTTATCGAAGTCATCCACATCGGCGATGCCCTCGATGTCCGCATCGAGATTGTCCGTGCCGGCAAAACTTCCTTGTTCGCCCGCGTGGACGGTGTAAGCAGATCCGCCGCCGGTGATTTCGCCTTCACCATCGCGAACGGAAACGATCGTGGCATCGCCCGCTTCGTTAACGTTGATGCGATAGCGGCCGGGGCGAAGGATAGAGAAGGCCAAGTTTGGCGTGTCGACTTCGAGCGTTTCGTTATCGCCAAGGCGGCGCACACGAATGCTGACGGTGCCCTCGGTGATGCGAAGCTGAATCGTCTGATCATTCAGATTTAGAAAGGAAATGCCAGTATCGGCACCAAGACGAAAAGCGGCAGAATCGACATGCAGTTCGGCGCGAGAGTCCTGATCGGTCCAAAGCTTATCGCCGGTAGTGACGGGACGATTCAGGACAGCGGAGACCCAATCATCGGTGCCAGCGGGGCTGAAAGAGACTTGACCCTCGGTTACGCTAAGACGCGCGACGCGGCCTGGCGGATCGTCATCGTCGGCAGCGGCACGTTTGGGAACGGCCAACGCCACTGCAAGAAACAACGGGAACAGCGCGAGCAAATACAGCAAACGAGTTTTCATGGTTCTTTCTTCTCTCCTGGAACTCTTGCCAACATTCAACACTGTGGTGTCAGGCATCTCACGTGAGGCTGGACCGCGGATTGGGCGACGCACGCGGGACCCGGCAGGTGATTGTCTGCAACCGCGAGGCCTTTGCTGGGAGCAACCTCTCGGCCCAAATTTCCTGACGCTATTATGTGTAACACAGGGAGACTCAGAGAGTTGCAGTAGTGGGAAGTAGGGGTGCGAAAGGTACAAGAGAGAGGGAGATTTGAAAAGAAGAAGGCCCGTTCGTGGAATTGCGAACGGGCCTTCGGATAGAAAACCAAGCCGGAATAGACGCGGGTGGAACGATCACCATCAGCGATGGTGGGAGCCACCGCCTCCGCCGCCACCGTGGGGGCTTCCCCCGGAAGAGTGCGGAGCAGACGAGCTATGCGGTGCCGATGAGGCGTGCGGAGGCGCAGAGCTGCGCGGCGCGGAGCTGGCGCGGTTTGAGTTATAAGCAGGAGGCCTGTAAGAGCGGTTGCTGGTCCCCGCGCTTGGCGGACGATTCACAGAATTCCGGGAGGCAGAATTGGCGGAAGCGCCGGAGCCAGCCCAAGGCGGACGATTGGTGGAATTGGTGCGCGCCGTCGCAGCAGAATTGCTTGAGCGGTTCTGGCTTCCAAAACCTTGCGGGGCACGGCCGGCATCGGTTGCGTTGCCCTGAGCATTCCAAGAGCGCGTGGAAGTGTTGGGGCGGGCCGATGAGTTTACCGAAGCCGACGGCCTGGAAGCCTGTGAGCCAGCAGAAGGCGGACGATTCGCGGAGAGCTGCGCCTGGCGTTTGGAGTTCGTTCCCGAGGAAGCGCCAGCGGAGCGCGCGGTGTTCATCGTGTTCGCGGGCAGATGAGAGGCGGAAGCCGCGGGAGTGGTGCGCGCCATCACGCTGCGATTTTGAACATTGGCAGAAGGCGTGGCGACGCGGCCATGCGAGGCGGAGGCGCCCAGGTAACTGGAGCGATTCGGCGAAGCGTTAATGCTATTGGTAACGCTGGCATTGCGCAGAGAGGCTTCTGTGGCACGGTTTGCGCCTGCGCCACGATTGATGTGCTCGCCATTGACAAAGGAATTGTGCGAGGCAGTCGTGACTGCGCTTGCATTGTGAGCGTAGCGGTAGTTGTTATAGCTGCGGAAGTTGTTCACGTTGGCGTTGCGAATGAACGTGTTGTGAATATTCACGTTGCGCCAGTAGCCGCCGCCGGCGTGATACCACGGACGGAAGGGCTCACCGAAACCGAGCGGGAACCATCCAAAGCCGCCGCCAAAACCAAATCCCAAACCAAAGCCGAACCCGCCGCCGAGGAAGCCGACGAATGCCGGACCATAGAAAGGCCGCGCGTAAATCGGGCCCGGGCACCAACCCCAGCCCCAGCCAAAGCGATTCCAGCGGCCATAGTGGTAAGGAGCAAAACCCCAAGGCTCGTAGCCAACCCAAGTCCAACCCCAGGGACTAACCCAGTTCCAAGCGCCATCACTGTAGGGGGCCCAGTCGGGGCCGACATCGTTCGGTGTCCATACCGGACCGTAGTCGGGCTGTTCGCTCCAAGTGCCATTATTGTCCAAGTCGCTGTAGCCGACGGTGTCGCGCGAAACATAATTGGCTGAAGGGGAATTGTCTTCCTTGAGGTCGCGATCCTGTGCCCAGCGATCCAGATCATCAGGTGCCGGAGCAGCGGAGGTGGAGTATTTGGTGTTGCCATCGGTGCCGGAAACATCGGCGCGCTCACCGGCGTGAAGAGGATAGGTCTGCCCGCCAGTGGCAATTTCACCAGAGCCGCGAATGGCGGTAACGGCGGTATAGTCGCCATTTTCATTTACGTCGATGCGGAAATCGCCTGCTTCACGAATAGTGAAAGCAAGATTGGGAGTGTCCACTTCGTAGGTATCGCCCTGAAGGATTTCGCGGACGCGGAAGTTGACCTTGCCTTCGGCGAGACGGACTTGCGTAATGTTCTGATCCAGATTCAGGAAAGAAATCGCGGTCATGCTGCCGAGATGGAGAGCAGCTTGCCCTGCCTGCAATTCCGCGCGAGAGTTTTGGTCGACCCAGAGTTTATCGCCGATGGTCATGGGGCGATTCTTGGCAGCCGCACCCCAATCGCCGGTACCGCCGGGCTGAAGAGAAACTGAACCGTCAGTGAAGCTGATACGGGCAACCTTGGATGGCGGATCCTGGGTGTCGTCGGCACTGGGTCCGACATCGCCGGTGGGAGCATTGGAAATGTTTTGCTGATCTTGCGCCCTGAGAACAGGCGACAGCAAAAAGAGAGAAGCGGCCAGACACAACAGGAGCGAGGTGGTGCTTTTTGCAGAAAGGTTGGCCTTCATAGCGTTTTCCCCTGAGGAGACCCGGCTTGGGTACCTGGGTCCCGGAAACCTAAACCCATTATGGCTCGGATTGGGTTCCCATGGGATAGAACCCTGAAAGAGGAAAGAAGTTGCCATAGAGGAATGAGGATAAGGGGAGGCGAGGAGGGGGTCCAGATTAGAAGTACTAGTACTATAAACATCTTGCCCGGAATCTGTCCTTTAGGCCAGCATAGCTTTGCCGGGCCTTTCCCTACACTAACGCCTTGATGGCGCATCCGCGCTCTGGGAGAATCGCATGCTCATGAAACGTGTGCTTTTGGGGTTGGCCACGCTTACGGTAGTTTTCGCAGTTTCTGCGAAAGCGCAGACATGGAGGCAAGTTGGACCTCCAGGCGGAACCGTCATTACACTGGCGGCAGATCCAAATAATATCAATAGCCTGTATCTGGGAACGGCGGACGGGCACGTGTTCACCTCGAGTGACGAAGGTGGGCACTGGGAATTGCTGAGCCGCATCGGCTCCGGGCAGGATGACGTGATCACGCACATCATCGTGGACCCGCGCGATGCGAAGCGGCTCTATGCCAGCACATGGACGCTGTATTCGGGCGGCGGCGGAGTCTACCGCAGCGATGACAGCGGACATACGTGGAACATTATCGGACTGGCGCACGAAACGGTGAGAGCACTGGCGCAAGCGCCAACGGATCCGAAGCTGCTGCTGGCCGGAGCGTTGAGCGGCGTGTATCGCTCGACGGACGAAGGCGCGAGCTGGGAACGAATCACGCCGGTGAATCATCCGGACCTGCGGAATTTTGACTCGGTGGCGTTCGATCCGAAGGATACCAACATAATTTATGCCGGGACGTATCACCTGCCGTGGAAGACGACGAATGGCGGCAAGGACTGGTTCCCCGTGGTGAAGGGCATGATTGATGACTCCGACGTGATGAGCATCATCGTGGATCCGGCGAACGTGGATAACGTGCATGCGACGGCGTGCTCGGGGATCTATCACAGCGTGAATGGCGGGCAACAGTGGGTGAAATATACGGGTATCCCTTCGGTGTTTCGGCGCACGCAGTTGATCCGCATGGATCCCAGCAATGAAAGCGTTCTTTATGCCGGGACGACCAGCGGATTGTGGAAGACGGTGAATGACAAGGATTTCAAACGCGTTTCACCGGGCGACTGGATTATCAATGCGCTGATCATCGACAAACAGAATCCACAGAAAATCATTATCGGAACGGAACGCCAGGGCGTGCAGATCAGCACGGACGGCGGCGCATCGTTCACCTCCGCGAACAACGGTTTCCAACACCAGCATATTTCGGATGTGGCGCTGGATCGCGAACACCCGGAACGGACGCTGGTGGTGCTGACGTTTGACAGTGACGCTTTCCTGGCGACCAAGGATGGCGGAACTTCCTGGACGACCCTGGGACCGGGGTTGAAGCGCACGGAACTGCGTCACGTGTACGCGGCACCGACGGGGTGGTGGGCGACGCTCACCAATGGCGGATGGATGAAGTACGACGATGCGGCGCACAAGTGGGTTCGCGCGGGACTGTATGTTCCAGACCCGGCTAGCGTTGCCGTGGCGAAAACGACCAAGGGCAAGAAGGGCACGACCCCGAAGGCGGCGCCGAAGCAGGCTGGTCCACAGTTTACGGCGTATTTGGTGAATGGCATGGCGTTCGGCAGTCAAGCGTGGTACGCAGCAACTGCCGGAGGCGTGCTGGTTTCGAAGGACCACGGAGCCACGTGGAAGGCCGTCAGCAAGGATGCACTGACGCGGCAACCATCGCAATCGGTGGAAGTGGCCAGCGACGGCAACCAGATCTGGGCCATCGTGGAACGGAATCTGATCTACTCGAGCGACAAGGGCGAGACCTGGGATGCCAGGGAACTCGCGTTTGCCACCGCGGGAAACCTGAAACTTCACAGCGTGGACGACAGCACGCTTTTCATCACGTCGAATATGGGCCTGTATGGCTCGCGCGACGCGGGGAAGACGTGGAACCGCACGGATGTGCGTGAATTGTCGTTCCAGTCGGTTGCGGGTACGGACAAGGCACTGGTGGTGTCTCTGCAAAAGCAGGGCCTGCTGGCTTCGTTCGATGGCGGAAAGTCCTGGCAGCACATGGACGATGCGCTCTCGCAAGGATACTTCCCGGTGATACGGACGCGGCGCGACGGTTCGTTGGTGGCGGTTTCCGCTACCGAGGGCATGTTGAGCCTGGATCCGAATGCACGGGCAGCGAGTGCTTCCAAGGGCCCGGGGATGAAGTAGGAAAACTCCTAGTTCCCTTTTCTTTTATGGGCGTCCCGGTTTGGCCGGGGCGCCCATTTTATTTTTGGCGGGAC
>CAYOOS010000073.1:0-13001 GCA_964405585.1 uncultured Acidobacteriaceae bacterium
TCTGCCCACCAAGCATTTTCACGAATTTTCCGGCGTGGCCGTGCAGCGCCTCGAATTTCGGGTGTGTGACGATCCTATTGAGGTAGGCGGCGATGGCGCCGACGTTTTTGTCGATGGACCATTCGTTGTCGTTCAGGATGACCAGCAGCTTTTCGGTGTGATGCGCAATATTATTCAGCGCCTCGAAGGTGATGCCACAGGTAAACGCGGCGTCGCCCGCCAGCGCAACGACGTGCTCGCGGCCACCCTGTTGGTCCCGTGCCACGGCCATGCCCAGGGCCGCAGAGAGCGCCGTGCCAGCGTGGCCCGCGCCATAACAATCGTGTTCGCTTTCGGTGCGCAGCATGAAGCCGTTCAAACCGCCCGGGGTACGAATGGTGTGAAACTGGTCGCGGCGCCCGGTCAGCAATTTGTGCACGTAAGCCTGGTGGCTGACGTCGAAAACGAAATGGTCTTCAGGAGTATTGAAGACGTAATGCATGGCGATGGTGAGTTCCACAACGCCGAGATTCGGGCCGAGGTGGCCGCCCGTCTTTGAAAGGACAGTGATAAGTTCGTCGCGGATTTCGGCCGCAAGCTGCTCGAGTTGCGAGAAGTTGAGTTGCTTCACGTCGGCTGGTGAGCGGATTCCGTCGAGTAAGTGAGCCATATCCTCTGAACACAGTCCTACTTGCTGATTAGATGAGGAGTTCGCTTAAAAGGATACCCAGAAACGACGGAGGTGGATCAGTTTCAGATAGTGTTTGTTCGTAGGGGCCGGCGCCGTGGCCGGTTTTTCGGTCAACTATTCTCGGCGCCTACGCAGCATGCTCCGGATTTGGCGCTTGCTCCGAAACCTCTTTTTTCAGAGGCGTGAAGTAGAGCCAGCGCACCAGGAGATACCAGACCAAGAAGAGAAATAGGAACCTAACTAAATCGGGCAATGCATCCTCGAGCGAGAAGGCATTCAAAACTGCACTTCCCGGCACGATTTGCCGATACTCGTTTCGCGCGACCCAGCTTGTCAGCGGCGAAGCAAAGATGTTCACGAAGTGCAGAATGCACTGCGCAAGTAAGTACCCGAGAGCAATAGTCCCAACAAAGCTCTCCACCAGAGCCCGCTTTAAACGCTCAAACATGGTTCCTCCCTGCTAGTCTCGTGCGGTATTTGCTCAAGCTGCGGAGCGGCCCGACGCCATATACCCAGCGGGACAGAAGCCAGGCTGCGGCGAAGCTGAGAAGAGCATTGAAAAGAAATAACGATGTGGTGTTCAACAAAAGTCGGTCCACGATAGTGGCAGGACCAAGGTAGGGGATACCCAGGATTGCCACTGCCGTGAACACGAAATTCGCGGCGCGCGCCAGCGGAATCCATAGGGCATGGAATCCCCAGATTAGCGACCACAGGAGGAGAACAGCGATGGAAACCGCAGCAATGTGGGAGTCAGCCAAGATTTCGCGAAGAGAACGTTTCACACAATTCCCATTAGTTGGCATTCTCTCAGGTTTGCCAGATTCAGCCAAATGAAAGCTCGATAGGAGTTCTTGGCCCCAATCAAACAGGCGGCTTAGTTCGACTAGTTGACTCGCTCCGGTAATGGCGGCGCGTTTGCTTCGGCGAGCATGCCTGTGCTACACAAGGGACATGCCAGATTTTGCCGCTCCTGTGGAGAGACTGATTGACGAACTGAAGCACCTGCCCGGCATCGGGCAGAAGACCGCGCAACGGCTGGCGTTCCATTTGTTGCGGGCCACGCCGGAAGAAGCGCTTTCGCTGGCCGAAGCCATCCGAGACGCCAAAGAAAAGATCCGCACGTGCACGGTGTGCTTCAACATCACGGATACGGACCCGTGCCTATATTGCGTTGGCCCCACACGCAATAGGAACACGATCTGCGTGGTGGAAGAGCCGCACAACATTATGGCCATTGAGAAAACGCGCACGTACAGCGGGATGTATCACGTGCTGGGGGGCTCGCTCTCACCGCTGCAGGGACGCGGGCCAGACCAATTGCACATCAAGAGCTTGATCGAACGGCTGAAGGGCGGCACGGTCGAGGAGATTATTATCGCCACGAATCCCACGGCGGAAGGCGAAGCGACGGCCGTGTATATGTCGAAATTGCTGAAGCCGCTGGGAGTTCGCGTGACGCGTATCGGCGTGGGCATTCCCGTTGGCGCGGACCTGGAATATGCCGACGAGGTCACCATGCTGAAGGCCATGGAGGGCCGGCGCGAACTGTGATGGCGTCAGAGGATGGGATGGCGATGGTTCGCCTTTTGTAATAGATTGACGGTCAGGGCCGGGTTGCGATTCTGGAATAAAGAAAATTAAGGAAGTTTCATCTTGCGTTGCAAGGGTGAAGTCCCGGCCTGCGAGAGCTCTCAGAGCCATGCCCGTTTCTCCGCGATTTTCGGCGATCCGCGAAGCGCAAAAACTCCTGCTGGACTATTTCGGGCCGACGCCGCTTCTTAAGGCAAAAACGCTGGGGAGTGAAGGTGCTCCGGTTTACCTGAAAAACGAAACCGTGCTGCCGACTGGCTCGTTCAAACCACGCGGCGCACTCTATGCGCTGACATGCAACCTGAAAAGGCGGCGCATCGAGGAAGTGATTGCGTCCAGCACGGGAAATCACGGCGCGGCAGTGGCCTTTGCCGCGAGGTCGCTGGGCGTGTCCGCAACGATTTTTTTGCCGCAGAATTGCAATCCGGTGAAGCGCAAGAACATTGAACGGCTGGGCGCGCGGATCGTGGAGACGGGAAGCGTTGACCTGGTGGGCGCGTTTCAGATGGCGCAGGACTACGCGCAACGCCCAGGTGTGTATTTCCTGAATGACGCGACCGATCCCGATCTTCCCGCCGGACCCGCAACAATTGCGTTGGAACTCCTGGAACAGTTACCCGCAGTTAGCAGCGTGATCGTGCCCATGGGTGATACGGCGTTGATTCGCGGCATCGGCGCAGCATTGAAGCAGCGCGCCCCTGGAGTGAAAGTTGTTGGCGTGCAGGCCGAGCGCGCACCTTCCTATTGTTTGTCCTGGCAGCAAGGCAAGGCCGTGGCAACCGAAAGTTGCGACACGTGCGCCGATGGATTGGCAACGCGCACGCCCGACGAGGGTAACGTGGCCAGCATTCGCGAGGTCGTGGATGAAGTGTTGCTGGTCAAAGAAGAGCAGATGCTCGACGCCATCCGGCGACTCCGTCTGGATGAAGGTGTTTTGGCCGAGCCTGCAGGAGCTGCTGTCGTCGCCGCATACCTGAACAGCGGTGCGCGCACCGGGCAGACAGTTTTACTGGTAACGGGCCGCAACATTTCGGATGTTGTGCGACAGCAAGCGGGAATTTCTGCGAGTTAATCACAAAAGCAAGATAAAAATTTGAAAAAACTTGTGAACCGGAAGCCCTAGTACGTCTAGCATCTTTGGCCCTCTAGGCAAGAAGAGGAATTCAGGATAAAGTCCAATTCCGCGGTGGCAGTCCCCACCAAATCGCGGCCGGTTCTTCATGAACCGCAGCAGGAGGTGCCCAATGCCCAGGTTGGCGCACTACATGGCTCAATACGACCACGAACATGGTTCGCCGTGGAACAAGCTGCTCCATGGGATTGGCATCCCGCTGATTTTTGCCGGGATTATCCTCCTCGTGCTGCTGAAATGGCGCTGGGGAATCCCGTGTTTTCTGGGCGGCTGGGTTCTCCTGTTCGTCGGACACCGGGTCGAAGGAAACAAACCCGCATTTTTTCAGGGACCGATCTATTTGCTGGTAGGGCCGATCTGGGTCGCCAAGGAAATATGGACGTCTCTGGGTGGAGCACGCCGAGAGCAGGGGCAGGATGCCTTGCCTCCCAATAGTTCTAAGCCATTGTAAAGGCAGATTTTAGTCAGGATACGGCGACGATGCAAAATGAGGAAGGCGGGCCCGAGTTGGCACCCGGCGAGGAGTCTCATCTGCCAGACGAAGCGAGCGATATGGCAAGAGATATGGCGAGTGAAGGAGCAGTGAACACAGGATCGGATTTGCGGAAGCGGCGAAGCACCCGGATCGTGCAAGCGGTGCCGCTGATGGTGACGGGTGTGGATGCGCTCGGACGTCCCTTTGCGGAGCGGACCTCCACGCTGATCATCAATTGCCATGGGTGCCGCTACCAGTCCAAGCACTACGTCCTGAAAAACATGTGGGTGAACCTCGAAGTGCCCCACCCTGAGCAAGGACATCCACCACGGCGCGTGCGCGGAAAAGTTTCCTGGATACAACGGCCACGAACGGTGCGCCAGCTTTTCCAGGTGGCGCTGGAATTGGAACAGCCCGGCAACGCGTGGGGGATTGCGTTTCCACCGGACGACTGGTTTGTGTTTCCGGAAGAACAGGCTTTGTTGAATAGCGGCGGAATCGGGGGGGAATTGCCGCCGAGCCCAGTTGCGCCGCCAGTGGGAGAAATGGTGCTGCCGCTAGCTGAAGGGGAGTCCGGCGGAGCTTTACAGGATAATTTGCGGGTGTTCCCTGCCCCGGCGAGCGCCACGGATGCTTCTCTGCAACTGGCGAGGCAGGTGGCGCGGTTGCTGGCGGAGGCGAAGCAGCAGATTCACGCGGCAGCGCGGGAAGCAGCGGCGCAGGCAGTGAGCGCCGAACGAAGGCTGGCCTTTGAGCAGTGGGAGCAGAAGTACGTGGCGTTCCGAGACGAAGTGGCCAAGGAAACGGCACAGGCCATTGGGACGATCCAGCAGGAAACGGAAACGCGGACGCGTTCCGCGCAAGCGGCCGCCGCCGAATCGTTGAAGACGGAATTGCCGCGGTGGCTGGCGCCGCAATTAGAGCAATTGACGCACGAATTGACGGCGCAACTGGCGCGCGAAGGCGCTTTGCAGCGCGACCAGCACGAAAAGCAGCTTACTGCCGCGCACGAAACCCTGCAGACCCTGTGTGGGCAGGCGGAAGAAGCCGCGTCGAAACTCCGGACGCAAGCGGAAGCGGCAGAATCACACGTGGCTTCACGGCTGGATGCGGCGGCCCAGCAAGCCGAAGAAGAGGCGCGGCGGCGAGAAGAGACCACGGCGACGCAACGTGAAGCGTTAACCACCGCCGTGAACGAACTGCACGAGCGCGTGAACGGCACTCTGGCGGAAGCCCAGAATTCGCTGCGCGAGCAACTCACGCGGGAACTCGATTCCGCCCAAGCTCGCTGGCAAGCTTCGCTGGAATCCGCGATGCAGTCGGCGCAAGAGCGGGCTTCGGAAATGTTGCGCGAGGAAACCCAGGGGCTGCGGACAGGATTACAGGAAGAAGGCGCGCGGCAGAGCGCAAGCGTGCACGAAGCCCTGGAAGCACACACGCGTCAACTGGAAGAGATTGTGGCGCGAGCCAATAGCGTGTCGGAACGGCTGGACCAGCACGCCGCGCGCATGGAGGGCGTGCAGCAACAGGCTGTCGAAGGGTTCCAAACCCAGCTTAACGACGTCCTGAATCTGCACCGCAACGAATTGCAGCACCGCTCGGAAGTTTTGTTTGAGGAGCTTCACGCGCGCATCCGCAACAGCTTTGAAGCAGCCAACAGCGCGGCGCTGGAGAAGTTTGACGAGCAGGTCGAGTCCCTGGTGCAACCGCATGTGACCCGTGCGGAAGAAGCGATACACCGGCTCGCAGGCGGGCGTTCGCTGCTGGATGCGGCGATGACCATGCAGCAGGATCGCGTACGAGCCACGGCAGATGAGGCGTTCGCGGATTCGCTGGCGCGCTTCCGGGAGAATCTGGGCAGCGTGGAGCAGGTGTTGAACGAATCCGCGCAAGTTATTACCGGGCGCAACCTGGAAGAGCTGGAAAGCAAGACGGCGGATTTGAAGCACCACACCCTGGAGGAGATGTTCAAATCCGCGGAATGGTACGAGAAAAAGTCGCAAAACCAACTGCAAAACCTTGCGGAAAAGATGGTGGAACAATCCGGCGCGCAATTGCGAGAGAAGGCCGGGGAAGTTTCCAGCGTGTTCAGCAGCGAATTGGACCAGGCGAGCCGGGGATTTGTGAACCAGACGCAACAGCAACTGGAGGAATCGGTGCGCGACGCTTTCGAGCGCGTGCGAATCCTCTTTGCCGAGGCGGCCGATACTACGTCCGCGGCGTTCACCGACGAAATTCAGCGCAATGCCCGGCAAGAGCTGGAAGGCTTCAACGAATTGGTGCAGAAGAAGACCGAACAATCGCGGGAACAGTTCGATGCGGCGCGGGTAGAGTTTGGCCAGCACTTGACCAGCGGTCAGGAAGAGTTCTTGCGGCGCTTCCAGGGTTCCATGCACGGCGCGGTGGAGCGGGGACTGGCGGAAGCGCAGGAAAAAGTGCAATCGAGTTTCGGCAGCGTGCTGGAATCGTGGAAGGCGCTGGGCGACGCCAAACAAACAGAAATGCGGAGAAGTCTGGCGCAGATCAGCGAAGAGACGGCCGCGCAGTATCGTGGCCGGCTTGAAAACATCACCAACTCCTGGATGGTGGCAACCGTGGCTACACTCGATCATCAGTCCCGCGATGTTATCGCCAAGATTGCGGCAACCGCGGAAGAACGATTGAAGGAAGCGACCAGCGAAGTGTTTTCGCGATTTGGGGAGACACTGCGCGAGCGACTGCAGCAGATTGCGGCGGGCTTTGATAAGCCAGCGCCGCCGGCAGGACGATGAGCGGAGTGAATTGCCCGCCGATGTGGTTTGAGCAGACTTCCTGGTTGACGTGCGGCCTCAAGCAAACCTACCTCAGGGGTTAAAACCCCTAAGTTTCCGGCGCTGTTCGGCACGGCTAAAGCCGTGCCCTCCCGAGAGACAATATATGTTCTGCACGGCTTTAGCGGTGCGCTCCCGAAAGACAATATATTGGCCGTCTACTGTCGTACGTTGATTCCACTGGCTATGAGTGGCGAGTTGTGGCAACCTAGCTCGCATGGGAAACCGAGACAAAGGTAGACGCGAAGCAAAAAAGCCTAAGAAGCAAGTGCCCAAGGCGCCCCCTGCACGCCGTGATGCGGGTCAGTTCACTGTGCAGAACGTGAAGCCGACCACCGAGCCCAAGTAGATATTGGCGATTGGCTAGGGCACCGCGAGCGGCACAGTCCTTCTGTCTCCCAGCCCCTTTTACGGGCGCGGGCAAGCCTTGCATAATTCACCTGTATAATATCCACGTTTAACTATGGCCAACCGAGCGTACCTGCGCGTGTGGACGCGAGACTTTTCCATGGAGACGATGATCGCGGAGTTTGCGCGATTCCTTGCCAGCGTTCCGCTGTCCGAATCACACGCGGGCTTTGATCAGCTTACCGTGCAGGCAGTGGATGCCACGGAAACACCCGTGGTGGAATGGGATATGCACGAACAGAATTACGGCGCGGCGGAAGTGGCGGCGCTGGCGGCGCAGCAACTCTATCCGGACGTCGCATACATCGTGAATGCCAAATGGGATTTGTGGGCTTTCGATATTGAGACATTGAAGTGGCAGCACGGACCGCAGCCGCTAGTGATTCTCTGCCAAGGAAAAGAGTACGACGGTGGCGCGGCGGAAAGCGAGGGGCAGCTTTCCGCGGACCTGGGCTTCGAGCATCTCTTTACCGGGCATGCGGGGCTGCTGGCGCCGGGTGCAGCTTCGGACCCCTTTGCGGGTAGCGATCATCCAATCGAGAAGACGTTTCGGAGTTGGATGGCCAGTGGGGAGAACCTGAAGCAGTATCACCAGAAGACACGGGAAAACATCCAAAAGCTGTTTGCGTGGGTGGAAGCGGTGGAGCACGCCTTGCCGGTGCTGCGCAGCGAATTGTGGAGCGAAGGGGAAGAGAATTTTGAGGCGCGGTTGGATGCAATACTGGGACAGCGATAGTTGTAAGTTATAAGTTTTGAGTTTTCGGTTTCCAGTAAAGACAACAGAGGACAGAATCATGCCGGTTCGCGCGCGCTTGCACCGCCCAATATTGTGGAGTGCTCTTTCAGCGGTTTTAGTCGTGACGACACTCGCAGGTTCACAAACAGCGCAGCAAAGGACGACACCAAAGGACGTATTTGCACACCGGGCGAATGAATTGACTCTTGCAGGACTGAGACCGGGGCGCGATTCGATTAAAAAAGCGAAGTTACAGTATGACGGCTACTGGACTGCAGACCAACCGGCCGAGGTGAACTCCATTCGCATCTACGGTAGCTGCGAAGGGGCGGTACTCCGAATTGAGGCTGACAGCAAGGGGACAATCCAACAAATCGTGTTGACTGACAGCAAAGACGCACAGAAAGTACGCCTAAGGAGTGGGGTAGCCGTTGGAAGTTGCGCTGACTTTGGAGAGATATGGCCAAGCGCAGGTCGGGCAAAATCGAGCCTGAAATCACCATGGATAACCGGGCACAAAATTGGATTGGAGTCTACGGTGCCAGCGCTGCATCTGGCATATGGGGAGCCGGATTCGAGGAGTCCTAGCACGAAGGACGGGCAACCGTTAGAATTGTGGTATTACGCGTTTGACTGGGCCGGCGCGGACGTGCCGCAGGTGATGGAAGTGTTGTGCACGAAGGAGCAGGACGGGCAGCCGGGGCGCGTGGTGGAGATTACCTTGGCGGCGCCCAGTTTGTGATGCTCGTTGCGGGAGAGAGATCGCGTGTAATGCGCGGGTGGTTTGCGCGTCTATATAGAGGGGAAGAGGTCGGAAGTATAAGAGTGCAAAGGTATAAGAGTTTAAGAGTGGAAGCCTTTGGCAGTAGAAGTGGGAGTGGAAAGGATTAGAATGCTGCGTTCCTGTTCGCAATTGACCAAGTCCGAAGTGGAAGATAGCGATTCCTTGAGCGAGCGATGTTGTCGTTTGGCATTGCATGCCGCGTGCGCTGCGTTGCTGGTGATTGCGGGGTGTTTGCAGGGCTGCGGCTCTGAGCCGCCTAAACCAGAGGCGGAAGCCGCGAAGGCTGCCGAGCCCGCTATTCCCGAGGATGTGCAAGACGCCGCGAAAGTGATGTTGGGGAGTGAAACGCAGGTTTTGCTGTACGGCGACCTGGCGAAGACGGGTAAGCAGCAGGTGCTGGTGGCGAACGTTGTGCCCAATACGCCGAAAAGCGTGGTGGCGGGGACGGTGGTGACGCGCGCCGTGGTTGCGGAGAACGACGACGGCAAGTGGGTGGAGCTGTTCCGGTGTGACGAGTACTTGAAAAACTCGAAAGGGTTTCTAGCGCTAACCCCCCTGCAAGCCGTGACCGGCTGGAAGCTGCAGTACGAGAACGGCCCAACGCAAGGACTGTCGCTGTACTTCACGCCCATAAAGGCGGGCACAAGCGAGCGTTCACTGCCAATCGCAGTGCGGTGGAATCCGGAGACGAAACGCTACCAGTCGATGGATGCTTCGTACACGAATTTTCTGATGGAAGCCGCGTCGCTGGATCATCCGAGGTCCACATTGCGATGAGCACGGCGGCGGCAGTGCTGCGCGCAGGCGGGCCCGGAAACAAAGGGGCCAAGGTCTCCTCTTGGGAGAACCTGCGGGGACTGTTGCCGTATCTGGGGCGCTACAAGGGCGCGATTGCATGGGGCATGTTGACGCTGGTGCTGATGGGGCTGATCGGGAACGTAGTCCCGCTGACAACCGGAATCATCACAGACACTCTGGCGGGAAGCCCGCGGCCGTTTGAACTGGCGATGCACGGGGCGCGCGACGTGCCGCCACTGAGTTGGCTGAGTGACCTGCTTCCCTATTACCAGCCGCACAGCCGGCGAACACTGGGGATTTATTGCCTGATTTTGATCGTGTGTATTGCGCTGAAGGGCCTGCTGTCGTTCGCGACGCGATGGACTTTGATCGGGATTTCACGGGACATCGAATTCGATATTCGCAGCGATCTGCTGGACCGGTTGCTGGTGATGGAGCCGGAGTTCTACGTGCGGAATCGCACGGGCGAGTTGATGTCCCGCGCAACGAACGATTTGAATTCCGTGCGCATGGTGCTGGGCCCGGGAATCATGTACAGCGGCACGACCATCGTGACGATGGTTTTGTCGATTGCGGTGATGCTGGTTTTGTCGAAATCGCTGACCTTGTGGGTGCTATTGCCGGTTCCGGTGGTGGCGCTCACGGTGCGGCATTTCGGAAAAGTGATCCACGAACTTTACGAGAAAATTCAGGCATCGCTGGCAACGCTTTCCGCCAAGGTGCAGGAGAACCTCTCCGGTGTGCGGGTCATTCGAGCCTATGCGCAGGAAGAAGCGGAGATTCAACTTTTTGACGGGCCGAACCGCGAGTACGTGTCGAAAAACGTGCAACTGATCCGCATGTGGAGCATGTTCATGCCGTCGCTGCAAGCGATGATCGGGGTTACGTTCCTGATCGTGCTGTGGCAGGGAGGCTACCGGTTCCTGCACGGACAGATGTCGCTGGGCGCATTGATCACCTTCAACACCTATCTGGGACTTCTGGTCTGGCCGATGATCGCGCTGGGTTGGGTAACGAATATATTTCAGCGGGGCGCGGCTTCCATGGGCCGTTTGAACTACATTTTGCGGGCCAAGCCGCAGATTGACGATCGCGACGCCATAGTTCCGGCGGACAAACAGCCCGATGGCAACATCGAGTTCCGCAATTTGAATTTCAGATATCCCACAACTCTTTCCGGGGACGGCGCGTCTCCTTCCAACGGCCACGCACCGAAACAAGTGCTGCGCGACATCAACCTGACGATTCCGGCGGGCTCCACGCTCGCCATCGTAGGACCGACAGGGAGCGGAAAAACAACTCTGGCGGCCCTAGTGGCGCGATTGTGGGAAGTGCCGTCTGGCGAACTTCTGTTGGACGGCCACGCCATCCGCGAGTGGCCGCTGGAAACGCTGCGGCGAGCGATCGGCTTCGTGCCGCAGGATACGTTCCTGTTCAGCGAAACGGTGGGTGGAAACATTGCCTTCGGGTTGCCGAAACACGATCCGAATCAGGTACAGGGAGCCTCAGAGATTGCCAGCCTGCATGGCGATGTGCAGGGATTTGCGAATCAGTACGAGACAATGGTCGGAGAGCGCGGCATCACGCTTTCCGGCGGACAGAAGCAGCGCACGGCCATTGCCCGCGCGATTGTGCGCGATCCCAGGATTCTGATCCTGGACGATTCCCTTTCCGCCGTGGACACGCAGACGGAAGAAAAGATCCTGGGGCAATTGCGCGGGGTGATGCGCGGGCGCACCACGATACTGATTTCCCACCGTACTTCCACGGTGCGCGATGCGGACCAGATTGTGGTGTTGAAGGATGGCCAGATCATCGAGCGCGGCACGCACGATGAATTGCTGGCGCGGCAGGGGTATTACGCGGATTTGTATCAGAAACAGTTGCTGGAAGAAGAACTCGAACGCGCATGAGCAACGTGCAACAAGAAGAAGAGGCCCTCGGCAAAGCGTACGATTCGCGCCTGATGAAGCGACTGCTGGAATATTTGCGGCCGTATCGCTGGCGGGTAATCATCGCGATGGCGCTTGTGGCAATCGTGACGCCATTGGAACTGGCGCCACCCTGGATTTTTGGCCGTGCCATCGACAAATACCTGGTGCCCAGCGCGGAGGCGCGCCTCGCGGAATCAGCCGCGTGGCGCGGCATTATCCTGCTCAGCCTGCTTTACCTGGGTGTGCTGATCTTCGATTTCCTGGCGCAATACGTGCAGATTCGCATCATGCAGCGCGTCGGCCAGCAGACCATGTACGACATGCGCAAGGAGATTTTCGGGCGGCTGCAGCGGCTGCCGATGAGTTACTTCGACCGGAACCCCGTGGGGCGCTTGATGACGCGAGTGACCACGGACGTGGATGCGCTGAACGATTTATTCGCCGCGGGGGTCGTGACGATGATCAACGACTTCTTCCTGCTGGTGGTGATGGCCGCGCTGCTGTTCCGCATTGATGCGAAGCTGGCCCTGGATGCTTTCGCGGTTTTGCCGTTCATCGTTGTGGTCACACTTATCTTCAGGAAATACGTTCGCGACGCCAACCGCAAAATCCGCACCGCGATCGCGCGGATTAATGCGTTCCTGCAGGAATACATTTCCGGAATGGCGGTGGTGCAGCTTTTCAACCGCGAGCGCAAAGCGCGCGAGGAATTTGCGCGGCGGAACAAGGACAACATGCTGGCGTGGCGGGATGCCATCCTCGCGTATGCGCTGTTCTATCCCGCCGTGGAGTTTCTGAGCTTCGCGACCATCGCCCTGATCTACTATTCGGGGGGCAATCGGATACTGGGCGGAACGCTGAGCCTGGGCGTTCTGACCGCGTTCACGATGTACGCGCAGCGCTTCTTCCGGCCGATTCAGGATTTGAGCGAAAAATTCAACATTTTGCAGTCGGCGATGGCGGCTTCAGAACGCATTTTCAAGCTGCTGGATGAGCCGATCACCATTGATACAAACGCCGACGCGCAAGCGATCGTGAAGCCACGCGGTGAAGTGGAATTCCGCAATGTTTGGTTCAGCTACAGGAACGTGGCGGAACCGGCGGACGAGGATTGGGTTCTGCGCGATGTGTCGTTCCGCATGTTGCCGGGGCAATCGTTCGCCATCGTGGGGCACACGGGCGCAGGAAAAACGACGCTGATTTCGTTGCTGCTTCGCTTCTACGATATCCAGCGCGGGCAGATATTGCTGGATGGCGTGGATATACGGCTGCTGAATCTGCAGGAGTTGCGCAAACAGTTTGGCATCGTGCTGCAGGATCCTTTCCTCTTCAGCGGCACAATCGAATCGAACGTGAGGCTGGGCACGCCGGGAATCACGCGCGAAAATGTGGAGCACGCGCTGCGGGAAATCGGGCTGGGCGAGTTCATCCGCTCGCTGCCGGAGGGTGTAAGCACGGACGTGAACGAACGGGGCTCGACGCTTTCGGTAGGGCAGCGGCAGCTGATCAGCTTTGCGCGGGCGCTGGCGCACAATCCACGGTTCCTGATTTTGGACGAAGCCACGTCCAGCGTGGATACGAAGACGGAACTGCTGATTCGCGAAGCGTTGAACCGTTTGTTGACAGGACGCACGGCGCTGGTCATTGCGCACCGCTTGAGT
>CAYOOS010000074.1:0-12987 GCA_964405585.1 uncultured Acidobacteriaceae bacterium
ATGAACGGGTGAGCCGGCTGTCTCACTACCTGGGGTACATGGTGGCCGCGTTCGTGATCGCTTCGGGGTTCCACTATTCCTTCGTTGTCGCCCGGCGGTTGCATTTGTCGTAGACAGCCGACGATGGCTCTGCTGGATCTGCCAAGATTACAGTTTCGTGGCGCACAGTTAACCGTTAAAGCGGCGGCTAGCCGCCGCACTCCAAATTAATGAAGTAGAGGGCGAATGCGGCGCAGGGCTGCGGCGAATTGATCGGCGTTGTAGGCGGAAGGATTTTCGAGTTGCTGAAATAATGCGTTGATTGCGGCGCGAACTTCGGCGGCATCGGCGGGATCGGTGTCCTTGCTATAGGCGATGTACAGGGAATCGAGAGCCATGGCGGCCTGTTCCGCGGCGCGCTCATCGGACATGGCGATGTTATCCGCGTCGTCGGTGATGCCCTGAAGCATGCGGAGCGTGATGGCCTGATCGTAGGGCATGGTAGAGAGGCGCTCGGCGATGTGCTGGGCAAGCGGGGCGGCAGCCGCGGCGGCGTCTGCGACGATGCGGCGCTCGGGATTCAGCTTGCTCATTTCTGTGGAGACTGTCAGCAGCTGGCGGTCGAGTTCCTGCCCGCTGGCGGAATCGATTTGCTTGGCCAAGAGACGGAAGATCGCATAGCGAGACGCGTTCCAGGCGGGATCGCCCGGGCGGCGGCCTTCGTAGCCATGCTCCTGGCGCCAGCTATCTTTCGCGGCGCCCAATGAGTGGTGGCAGGCAAAACAGGAAAGTTCCGCGTACTCCGGCCAGGGATCTTTTTTGTCGGCGCGTTCGCCGCGGGCGCGCCATGCCAGACGATCCATTGAAGCACTGAGTTGTACGGCTTGGCCCGTGCTCCAATCGCGGACGCCGGCCCAAGCCGCTTCTTCCACGGGCTTGCCGGGAGCGGATTCGCGTGGCACCTTCCAATGGCGCGGCATAACGGCGGAAAAAGAGTCCAGTTCAAAATAAAGATCGGGATGGCCAGCGGCGATCATTTCGTGGTCTACAAATTTTTCTTTCGTGCCGAGATGGCATTCCAGGCATTTCTGCGTGCGGTGAATGACGTTGCGAGTATCCTGCATGCCCTGAGCTACGGATTTTTCATGCGACCAATCGCGCGTGGTGTGCGGGCCAAGCCAGGCGGACGCGGGGCCGTGGCAGGATTCGCAGGAAACGCCTTCGGCAATTTCAAAGGAACGTCCGCGCTGTTCCGAGGTGGTATAAAGCGCGTGGCACACCAGACACTTCGGCGATTCTTCGGCCTTGCTGCCGAGTTTCAAGATGCGCGCCATGCGTTCGCCGATATCGCCGGTAAGCGCCTGATACGCGCGGCTGTGCTTATCTTGCAAGATCCAGGTGGAATATTCGTTTTGGAGGATGCGGCTGCCCGCAATGGGTTTCACGCTGCCGTGGCAACTGGTGGCGGCGCAGGAGCCGGGGCCAATGTACTTGATGGGCTCAGGAGTATCCGTGGGCGCAGAATCCGCCGTGACCATACAAAGAAAAACCCCCGCGAACAGGAACGCGAGGCGCGAGTAACCTCTTTGGCAATGAAATCGCATGCGGTGAGACGCGAAACGTCTTTTCGCTTATAGCTTTGGTCCGCCCCCAAGTCAACCGGAAGCGTTGGCTTTTTGGGGGCATTGCGCGAAAAGACAACGGGAGGCACTTTACTTCCGGCGGCTCTGCCCCTAGTATGCGTCAATAATCTGAACCCCGAAGCGCGCCGGGGCTATCGGCACATGCGGCGCAGTTTCGGGAGAGACTCCACAGTGATTTTTGACGAGCTGCGAGCCATCCAACTGCGCTATGGGTACCTGCCAAAGGCGGAGTTGCAAGCACTTTCCAAGCGCACGCAAACGCCGCTCTATCAAATCCATAGCGTCGCCAGTTTCTATCCGCATTTTCACTTGACCCCACCCGCCAAAGCGGAGATCCACGTTTGCGCGGACATGAGTTGCCACTTGAATGGCGCCTGCGAACTACGAGCGGAGTTGCGGCGGCGCTTTGCCGCGGCGCGGACGGAAGACGTGCAGATCAAGGATGTGAGCTGCCTGGGACGCTGCGACCAGGCGCCGGCAGTGGCTATCAACGACCAGATCTTCGCGAACATCACGCCGGATCGCGCCGAAGACCTGATGCGACGTGCGATCCGCGAGGACGAGCTGCGCGCCGACCAATTGCACGAAGCGCGCGTGGCATGCGCCTCCGATCCATATGGTGAAGGCGAAAGGTATGGCGTGGTGCGGCGGTTGATCGCCACAAAAGATTGGGACGGCGCGTTGGCCACGCTGAAGGAAGCGGAGTTGCGCGGGTTGGGCGGCGCGGGATTTCCCACATCGATGAAGTGGGACCTGGTGCGCAAGCAAGTGGAGCCGGTGAAATACATCGTTTGCAACGCCGACGAGAGCGAACCGGGAACGATCAAGGACCGCTTCATCCTGAGCAATCTGCCGCACCTGGTGATTGAAGGGATGCTGATTGCGGGGCTGATCACGGGCGCCAAGAAAGGGATTCTGTACATCCGGCACGAATATCCGCTGCAGGAAGAGATTTTCGGCGAAGCGATCCGGCGCTGCACCAAAGCTGGGCTACTGGGCAAGAAGATTCTGGGCAGCGAATTCGATTTCGATCTGGAGATCTTCGTGAGTCCCGGGGGTTACATCTGCGGCGAGGAAAGCGCGTTGATCGAAGCGATCGAAGGGCATCGCGCGGAGCCTCGCAACAAGCCGCCGTTCCCCGGGCAGGTCGGATTGTGGCAGAAGCCCACGGTGATCAATAACGTCGAAACGTTTGCGAATGTCCCGCAAATTTTGGCGCGCGGGGTGGAGTGGTACAAGACTGCCGGCGTCGGCGGCTCGCGCGGCTTGAAATTTGTTGGCGTGAGCGGGCACGTGGCACGGCCGGGCGTGTTTGAGGTTGCCATGGGCACGCCGATGCGCGAGGTAATTTTCAAGCACGCGGGTGGAATTCGCGGCGGGCGCGCGCTGAAGGCGTTTGCACCATCGGGACCGTCCTCAGGATATTTGCCGGCGTCCATGGTGGATGTGCGGCTGGATTTCAAGGCGCTGGCGGAGGCCGGGTCGATGCTGGGGTCGGGTGCGATTGTGGTGTGCGACGACACAACGTGCATGCTGGACATGGCGCTGACCGCGGTGCGTTTCTACCGCAACGAATCGTGCGGAAAATGCGTGCCGTGTCGCATGGGTTCGCAAAAGATGGTGGAACTGCTGGCGCGTTGGACCCAGGGCGGTGTGAGCGAGGCGCAATATCGCGCGGACCTGGCGCTGTTGGAGGAATTGTCGCAGGCCATGAGCCTGACATCGATTTGCGGGCTGGGGCAGATTGTGCCGGCGCCCATTCAATCCGTATTGAAACATTTCCGCGCAGAGGTGGATGCGCACGTGTTGCATGGGCAATGTCCAAGCGGGATTTGTTTTTCGGAGAATGCGCGGATGCCGGAATTGGCGCGGGTGGGGATTCGGCCTTGAACGAGAAGAATTACGCAGAGTTCGCAGAGAGCGCAGAGTTCGCGGAGATAACGAGGAGCTGACGCAGCCTGAGTTGAAAAGATGATACGGAGACAATGAGCACATCGGCTACAAACGCGGGGCTGGTGGAACTGACGATTGACGGCAAGCTCGTACAGGTGCCTGCCGGTACGACCGTCTACGATGCAGCGCGTGTGCATGGCGTCGCGATTCCCACGCTTTGCCATTTGCAGAATCAGACGCCCGTAGGGGTGTGCCGGTTGTGCGTGGTGGATACGGGCGCACGTGTGCTCTCGGCGGCGTGCGTGCGGCCAGTCGAGCCGGGCATGAAGGTGTCCACGAATTCGGAGAAAGTGCTGGCGGCACGAAGGACGCTGCTGGAATTGTTGATGGCGGATCACCCTTCGCCTTGCGCGCGGCAGGAACATTCCGGCGATTGCGAACTAGAGACGCTGGCGAAGACGGCGGGAGTTGGCACGCCGCGATTTGCGCGCCGCACGATTTCGCGCGGCGAGGATGACTCTTCGCTGGCGATTGCCGTGGATCACGATGCCTGCATTCTGTGCGACCGCTGCATTCGCGGCTGCGACGAAATCAAAAACAACTTCGTGCTGGGCCGCATGGGCAAAGGCTATTCCGCGGGCATTGCGTTCGACCTGAATTCGCCGATGGGTGATTCCACATGCATTTCCTGCGGCGAATGTATGGTCTCTTGCCCCACAGGCGCGCTGACGAATAAAGGCGTGGCGGGTACGGCGATTGCCGCGGGCCACGACACGCAGAGCCTTACGGCGGAGGAGCTTCACAGGTTACCGGTGTTCGCGGGCGTCTCCGGGACGTTTTTGGAATTGAATCGTGGCGCCATTGTGAAGCGGCGTTTCCACAAGGGCGAAGTGATTTGCCACGAAGGCGAATTCGGTTCGACGGCGTTTTACATTCTGGAAGGCAAGGCGCAGGTGGCGATCGCCACGCCAATCGCGCACGTGAAAACGCAAGGAGGCGCGCAGGGCTTTTTCAAGCGGCTAAGCAGCGTGCTGGTGGGTCGCGAAGAAGACAAGCGCGAGGAAGAAGCGCGCGATCGCAGCATCCCCATTGATGCGTCGGTGGATCTTTCCTACGGCAATCCGGTGGCGGAACTTGGCCCGGGCGATCTTTTTGGCGAAATGACCTGCATGAATTTTTACCCGCGCTCGGCGACGGTGCGCGCGGAAAGCGATGTCGTGGCGTACGAAATGTTGCGCAACGTCCTCGACATCATGATGAAGAACAAAACGTTTCGCGCGCAGATCGAGCAGAACTACCGCCGGCGCGCACTGGAAACGCACTTGCGCGGCGTGCCCATGTTTGCGGATCTTTCGCCGGACTTTATCGAACATTTGAAAGAGAGCGTGGAACTGGTGCGCTATGCGCCGGGGCAAGTGATCGCACGGCAAGGCGAAGCGGCTGACAGTTTCTATCTGGTGCGCATCGGCTTCGTGAAAATCTCCGAGGAGTATCCGGGCGGCGAGTTGGTGCTGGCGTATCTTTCGCGCGGCGATTATTTCGGCGAAATCGGTTTGCTGGGCGGGGGCGTGCGCACAGCGACGTGCACGGCATTGGACCATGTGGAAGTGGTGAAGATCCCCGGTGACGATTTCCGGCAGATGGTGGAGCGCTTCCCCAATGTGCGCGTGGGACTGGAAGCGGTTGCGGCAGAAAGGCGAGCGGCGAATACGCAAAGGATGCAGATGGTGCACAGCGTGCCCATCGAGCAGTTCCTCTCGCAAGGGCTGATGGAAGCGCAAAGCCTGTTGATTCTGGATTTGCAGAAGTGCACGCGCTGCGACGCCTGCGTGAATGCCTGCGCCGATGCACACGAAGGCGTGACGCGGCTGGTGCGCGAGGGGCTGCGCTTCGAGAATTTCCTGGTGGCCACGTCTTGCCGGCAGTGCCGCGATCCGTTGTGCATGGTGGGCTGCCCCGTTGGCTCGATACGGCGGCGCAATTCGCTCGAGGTGATTATAGAAGATTGGTGCATCGGCTGCGGCCTGTGCGCACGGAATTGCCCGTATGGGAACATCAACCTGCACCCATTTGAAGTGATGGCCGAGGATACGGAACACGCGGGGCGGCGCAAAGCCGTGGTGCAGCAGAAAGCGACGTCATGCGATCTGTGCACGCACTTGAAAGAACCGAGTTGTGTGTATGCCTGCCCGCACGATGCCGCGCACCGTGTGGACCCGCGCAAATTCTTCGCGGGCATGATGGGACAGGGACAAGAGCAATGAGGGCTGCGCGATGAGGATGGACGCGACACAACGCGGATGGGCGTGGCTCTCGCTGGGCATTTTTTTCTTTAGCGCGATTGTGTATGTGTTCTACGCGATGAACGCACCTGCCGGACCGCGCGGCGGAAGCGTCATCGGGCTAACCTTTGGCACTGTGGGCTTTGCGTTGATGATCTTCGCGGCGCTGTTGGGAGCGCGAAAGCGTGTGCCCACATGGCGACTGGGCCGCGCGCAAGCGTGGATGCGCGGGCACCTGTGGTTGGGGTTGCTCAGCCTGCCACTGATTCTGTTTCATGGGGGATTTCACTTCGGTGGCACGCTTACGCGGGTGCTGATGTGGCTGCTGATCGTGACTGTGGGGAGCGGATTGTTTGGCGCGGCGCTGCAGCATTACGTGCCGCGGATGATGACGACGGATGTGCCGCTGGAAACGATTTACGACGAGATTGCGAATGTGCGGAATTCTCTGCGCGAAGAGGCGGACCGCGCGGTAGAAGCGCTGTGCGGCTCGCTGGGGCTGGTGAAGAATGACGAAGCCGAGGAAATGCGCGCGGGGGGATTCAATGCGTTGCGGCCGATCGCGGCCGCCGCAGCGCCGCTACGGACTTCCGCGGCAGTGAGCGCGGGAGCGAGTGCCGCCGTGGCCGCCGCGCCGGAAGTGGTGCTGCTGAACTCGGAACAGAGCGCGCCGCTGACACGTTTTTATTTACAGGAAATGCGCGTGTTTCTGGAAGAGCCAATGCGCCGCGGGCAGCGCCTAGGGGATGCGGAAAGGGCGAAGAACGCATTTGCGGCTTTACAGACACTGCTGCCAGCCGCCGCGGAGGAAACGTTGAAGGAACTGGCGGAGATTTGCGATGAAGCGCGGCAGTTGGTGCTGCAAGAACGGCTGCATCACTGGTTGCACGGATGGCTGCTGGTGCACATTCCACTTTCGCTGGCGCTGATTTTGCTGGGCGCGGTGCACGCGGTGATAGCGCTGCGATATTAGGAAAGCAAGAATTCACACAGAAGCCACAGAGAAAGAGCACAGGGGTCACAGAGGAGAAGTGGCGAGAACACGCACAACGAAGAAGCTGGCGCAGCGCATCGACCTGAATTACTTCAAGAGGCCGACGCCGTACAAGCGCGCCAAGCTGTGGCTTTGCGTGCTGGTGCCGCTATTGGCGCTTGTGTGGATTGGCTGGCGCAGCTTCTTTCACGATTCGCGGGTATATTCGAGCGGGCGGATGAGCGAACCGCACGCGGTACTGGAAAAACAATGCGCGGCGTGCCACGTACAGAAGGCTGGAGAGTATTCCGCTAACGCGCTGGGCAGTGCGTGCCTTGGTTGTCATGACGGACCGGTCCACCACGAGAATCAGGTGAAAGCGCAGGTGCCGGAATGCGCCACATGCCACGCCGAGCATCGCGGGCGCATCAATATCAGCGCCGCGAGCAACCAGGCTTGCGCGGAATGTCATGGCGATTTGCGCGTCGTGGGCCCGGTGAAGCGATACGCGGCGCACATAAAAAGCCTGGAAGATGGTCACCCGGAATTTGCGGCGTTACGTAACGAGGCGAAGGATCCCGGCACGATTCAGTTAAATCATGCGATTCACATGAAACCCATAAGGCGCGGACCGAACGGGCCGATTGTGCAACTGGAGTGCGGCGATTGCCACCGGGCAGCGGCAGCGAGTGGTTCATGGCCCTATGCGGACAATACGTATGCGGCTGCCAGTGTTACCTACAAAGCCGAGGATGAGAATCTGCCGTTGAACCAGCAGACGTTACCGCGTCGGCGTGGAATGGCTGGCCGGGAATATATGGAGCCAGTAAAGTTCGCCAGCGCTTGCGCGGCATGCCACCTTCTCTCCTTTGATAAGCGCTTCGAGGAGGGCGTTCCGCATGACAAACCGGAAGTGGTGCATTCCTTCCTGGTAAGGAAATTCAGTGAGTACATTGCCGCGCATCCGGCCGCGGTTCGCGAAATTCAGGAACCGGAGCGCAGGTTGACTGGCGAACCACTTTTGCCGCGCACGCAGTTTCTTACACCGGCGCAGTGGGTGAAGCAACGCACGGCGGTTGCGGAAGAACTGCTTTGGGGAAAGACGTGCCGCCAATGCCACGCACTCAATGGCGGCCAACTTCAGGACATTACGCTCGGCCGATGGGAGGCCGCTTCGGATCAGATTGCAAATCGCGGATCCGCTGCGGGCGCGCAGTTGAACCTGGCAGAAGGGCCGTTACCGGTGATCGCGCCAGCTAAAGTCACGCTGAGGTGGTTGCCGCATGCGAAGTTTGATCACGATGCGCATCGCAGTATTACTTGTGCGAGTTGCCACGTGAAAGCATTGAGTAGCACGGAAACCAGCGATGTGCTGGTGCCGGGGATTGAGAATTGCAAGACGTGTCATGCGCCGGGGCCAGAGCATGCGGAATCGCGGTGCTTTGAGTGCCACACGTATCACGATTGGTCGAAGCGGAAAGAAGTGAAGCCCACTTTCACTTTGCCCGCGCTGCAGAAAGGCGGCAGATAGGACTTAAGACGTGGGTCGCACTTCGCGGTGGGATCAGGCGATACGGTAGCAGCCTCAAAAGCGGCGGCTCGCCGCCGCACTCCATATGCGAAGTGCGCGGAGATGGAAAGAGCGCCCGCCTCAGAAGGCGGCCGCTGCAGCGGTTCACCAAGGCTAGCGGTTCACAAGGGACATCATGACTTCGGGATAGCGGAGGCCTGCGGCTGCTCCTTTGGGGGCTACTTCCTCGATCCGGCGCAAATCATCCGCGTTAAGCTTCACGCGCAACGCGCCAATGTTTTCTTCCAGATATTTGCGGCGTTTTGTGCCGGGGATGGGGATGATGTCTTCTCCCTGCGCCAGGAGCCACGCCAGCGCAAGTTGCCCCGCCGTGCAGTGTTTTTCCCGGGCCAGCGCTTCCACGCGGGCGACGAGATCCAGATTCTTCTGGAAGTTCTCACCTTGAAAACGCGGAGAAAACCGCCGGTAATCGTCCGCCGCCAGGTCCTCGAATTTCTTGAATTGCCCGGTGAGAAATCCGCGGCCGAGAGGGCTGTAGGCAACGAACGCGATGCCGAGTTCGCGACTGGTTTTCAGCACTCCCTCTTCCGGGTCGCGGGTCCAGAGGGAATATTCCGTCTGCAGAGCGGCGATGTGATGAACTGCGTGCGCGCGGCGAATTGTGGCGGGTGACGCTTCGGACAGGCCGAGATAACGGACCTTTCCGTCGTGGACGAGTTGCGCCATGGCACCGACCGTTTCCTCGATGGGTATCTCGGGGTCAACGCGGTGCTGATAGTAAAGATCGATCACATCAACACCGAGCCGTTTCAGGCTGGCTTCGCAACACGCGCGGACGTACTCCGGTTTGCCGCTTACACCGCGCACCTGCGGATTGGAGCGGTCGCGCACGATAGCAAACTTTGTGGCCAGAAAAACTTTTTCGCGACGATCGCGAATGGCCTGGCCGACGAGGATTTCATTGTCGCCGTAGCCGTAAACGTCGGCGGTATCGAGGAAATTGACGCCGAGTTCGATGGAACGGTGAATCGTGGCGATGGATTCGGCGTCATTGCGCGAGCCATAAAACTCCGACATGCCCATGCAGCCGAGGCCCATGGGGGAAACAAACGGCCCGGTCTTGCCGAGTTTGCGGAGTTGCATGCGTGCACCTCATTCGGAAGTTACTTTGGTTTTGATGAGTAGCTTCTCTGCCCAGATACATGATAGAAGAAACGCGAGCGCAGAAGAAACAGGTGAAAAGCCATATCGTCATGATGCTGACGGCGTTTCTTTCCGCAGTTACCAGCGGAGCGGTATTTTTGCTGGCGCTGCACCGGCAATTCGCGATGGTGGAAGTGGCCGCGAGCCTGGCCACCGGCATACAAGTCTATTTCCTGAGCTCTTCCATTGGCGATCGACTGGAGAGCAAGAGCGAACCCAACCGATTGCGATTTGTGTCGTCGCTAGGAGTGCTAGTGGCGCTGCTGGCGTATTTTCTTGTGACGAAATGGATGCAGGGTTAGGCAGGGGCGCGTTGATACGCAGCCGGCGCCCCCGCGGGAGTCAGGTAAGGTCGCTGGTCATCAGGAAGAGCGGCTTCATCTCGAAGCTCTGATAGACCGGGCGGAGGCGCTCGATATTGTAGTGTTCCTTGACGTTGACGACTTTCTTCGTCGCGGTGACGGTGTCAATGGGCATGTTGTCATAGCGGCCGTTCTTCAGGACGACCAGGCGGCCGTGAATACGGTTGAGAATCATGTCCAGCGCCAGATTGCCGTAAGCCATGGGAACGATGGAGTCGATGGCGTCTGGATCACCGCAGCGGACCAGATAACCAAGTTTCTGATTGATGCACTCGATTTTCTTGCCGCCATTGAATTTAGCGGAAAGCGAAGTGATCTCTTCGGAAACGAGATCGCCAATGCCGCCCAGTTTCTTGTGGCCAAAGGCGTCCGCGGAACTGGTCTGGAAGACCATCTCGCCGCCCTCAAACATAGCGCCTTCGGAAACCAGCACGATGGAGTAATGACTGGGATTGCGGTTGCGATCGTGGACCAGGAGTTCCGTAAGCTGTTCGATGTTGAACTTGTGCTCCGGGATCACGCAGCGATTGGCTGCGCCCGCCATCGTGGGAAGCATGGCAGTGAAGCCGGCGTAGCGCCCAAAAACTTCCATGACGAGGAAGCGCTCGTGAGAGCCAGCCGAAGTACGTAAGGCGTTGGTCATCTGGATACTGCGAGTGACGCAGGTGCTGAAACCGATGCAGTAGTCCGTGCCGGGCACGTCATTGTCCATGGTCTTGGGGATGGCGACAACGCGCATGCCTTCCTGGTAGAGGCGCACGCCGTAACTGAGCGTATCGTCGCCGCCGATGGGAATCATGTAATCGATGTTCAGCCAGGCAAGGTTTTTCAGGACCTCTGGCGTGAGATCGTTTTTCTCCGCATTGAACTGCCCTTTCAAATGCTCCGGAACGCTGTTCTTGCTGACGCGGCCGGGATTGGTGCGCGAAGAATGGAGGAAAGTACCGCCGGTCCTGCCAGCGCGATTCACGATATCTTCCGTGAGGCGCTGGAAGTTGTCGGAGTTGTCGTGCTTTTCGTCGCGGACCATGTCCACGAGCCCAGCCCAGCCACGACGGATGCCGATCACTTCGTAACCTTCGCGGAGCGCGCGGAAGGTAACGGCACGGATCGCCGGATTAAGGCCGGGGACGTCGCCGCCGCCGGTGAGGATGCCAATTACGCCCTTCTTTACGTTGATGTTAGCCATAGTGCAAGGATCGCCTTAGTGTGGGATTGAGAACCTATGATTATGTAAGAAGAAACGGAATTTAGAAAGGGCGTAGTACGAGGAAATTTTGAAGTTACAGAAACAGCGGCGGTTACGGTTCGATGCGCGTGCCTAGCACGGTCAGGAATCTCGCCAGCCACGCGGGATGCGCAGGCCAGGCGGGAGCGCTGACGAGATTGCCGTCCACGATTGCGTCGGTCATCGCCAGTTCGGCGAATGTGCCACCTGCACGCGTGACTTCGGGCGAGACCGCGGGGTAGCAACTGCACTTCTTGCCTTGCAAGACGCCCGCAGCGGCGAGCACCTGTGCGCCGTGGCAGATTGCGGCGATAGGTTTGTTTGCGCTGGCGAAGTGACGCACGATTTCCAGCACGCGGGGATTCAGGCGAATGTACTCCGGTGCGCGGCCACCGGGAATGACCAACGCGTCGTACTCTTCGGGCTTGATCTGATCGAAAGTGGCATTCAGAGAAAAGTTGTGGCCGCGCTTTTCGGAGTAGGTTTGGTCGCCTTCAAAATCGTGTATGGCAGTGCGCACTGCTTCTCCCGCTTTCTTGCCGGGACATACAGCGTGAACCACGTGGCCGATCATCAGGAGGGCCTGGAATGGCACCATCACTTCATAGTCTTCGACGAAATCGCCAACCAGCATCAGGATGTTTTTGCGAGACAAGGCAGCCTCCCCGAAAAAGCAAGCATAACAAACTGGAATCGAACTTGCTGTCCACGCGCTGAGCATGAGCAAATCGTCTCAGTTTGCGATGATTACGGGCACCGACGGGGGTGATGAGACAAGACCGGCTCCTAGATCCAAAACGAAAAGCAAGGACCTCCGTAACCATTTGCCAGCATTGAGCTTAAGGTATTGGATGCATATCAGAAATATTGAGTCCAAATGGCATGGCACTTGCTTTTCCACAGGGTGGAGGATCTCGCTGTGTGTCAACTCTCGCTCACTCAAGCGCGGCGCGGAAATCGCGCTTGCTCGTTTGCGCTGCTGCTGGCTGCTCTGGTGCTTACCTTTGGTTTTTCACTGCGTGCACAGTCGGCGGACGGGGATTCCCTGAGGCGCATTAAATCGGCGGTTACGCCGGAATATTCCGCGTTAGCCAAGCGGCTAAACCTCAGCGGCGTCGTAAAGGTTTCGGTGCTTATCGCACCGGACGGCAAGGTCAAGGATGCACACGTGATCGGGGGCCACCCGGTGCTTGCAGTTGAAGCGGAAAAAGCGGCGTTGCAGACAAGGTTTGAGCCCGGACCGAAAGAAACAACCCAAGTGATCGAATTCCGCTTCGGAACTTGAAGCAGATCTCCCCACAACTTATTAAGCCATGCATCGCCTGCTGCAACTTGGCGCTTGGTTGGTGGTGCGTGTCGGCCGCGTCACTGGGGCTGCGCGGAGACAGGCAGGTTGGACTCCTCGATGGTCAGCATGTCGGTGCGCATCTTGTCCCACTCGCGTAACGTCAAGCCGCGAGTGGCGAAAAAGCGGCGGATTTTGGCGGAATCCCAACGAAGAACTTCCTCGAGCACAGGCACAAGAACGCTCATGGCATTGTCGCTAAGCACAGTGCGGCGTGCGACACGGGTGATGAACTGCGCCTCAGAGACAGCGATGGTGATGCCGTCATGCTGATTGACGTGCATCATCACGGGCAGATCGGAACTTCCATCGCCCATATAGATGACGCTATCGTGGCTGATGCCCAGGTTGTCGCGGACCTCTTCGAGGGCGGTAATTTTTCCCCAGCCGGCGGTCGCGCGGATGATGGATTCCACTTCCCCGGTCGATTCGTTGAAGCGGAAGCGCGTGCCGATAATATGATCGGGCGGCACAATGCCCTCAAGCGCCGACTGGATAATTTCCTGTGGCGCGGCGGAAATGACGTAGAAAGAAAACTTGTAGCCGTC
>CAYOOS010000075.1:0-1806 GCA_964405585.1 uncultured Acidobacteriaceae bacterium
AAGTGTATTTTTCCGGGCCATGGGGTTGTGGAATGGCAGCTTGTGCGGCTTCCGCCATTTTTTTGTACTCGGCCTTACGAACGGGGTCACGAAAATCGAGTGCGACCACTTGTTCGGGGGAAAGGCGTACCGCCAAGGGGCTTTGCGAGCAATCGGTTCGCGGATTGACGAGCGGATCGAATTTGAACTCGACGCCCAAGTCCTGCTCGGCAAAACGCTTCATTTCGTACACTTCGTGAAAATTGATGGTGGTGGGGACGGTCTTGAGCTTAAGAGGTAGATTGCGTTCGCGGAGCAGACGAATGCCCTTCATGCAGCGATCGTAGGAACCGGGAATCCGAGTGAGTGCTTCGTAGGTTTCGCGTGTGGCGCCGTAGAGGGTGATTTCCACGGCAAAGGGACGGTATTCAACGAGGTGATCCGCGATCCGGGGCGTGATCATTGTGCCGTTGGTGAAGAGGGTGATGAGGAAGCCACGTTTCTTTGCTTCGGTGTAAATATCGAGAAAATCTTTGCGGGCAAAAATCTCTCCGCCGGTGAAGAGAATCCAAAGGCAACCCATTTCAACGAGTTCGTCGAGAAGGTGAATGTGCTCGTCGAAAGTCATTTCCTGGCGGCGTGCCTGGGGATCGTGCATGGGGAGATTGTTGTAGCAATGCTGGCATTCGAGGGGGCAGCGATGCGTTACTTCAATGGATACTTCCACGGGAGCGCGGCGACCCATTTGGCGCTTGTGGATCTGCGTGGAAAACTCCCCGTATGTGGCGGTCTGTAGCACCTAATTCTCTCTTCCTTCAAAATCAAAAAACCTCTGTATTAGCGGTCACGGGCAATTCCTTGCGGAAAGCCCGCGGAGCCTCAAGCTACTTTCTGGATGAGCTTCTCTTCCAACAACGAATGCAGAAAACTGCGAATGTCGCCCTGCGCCTGCGCCGTGGTAACGTCAAATTCGTCGCAAATGCGCTGCACCATCTCTGGAACGGTGTGTCCTTCCATCATGAAATCCCAGAGGACGGAGCCGACGGGATTCAAGGTGTAGAGAGAGTTCAGGTCACCAACCCCGTGGCGAATGGGAACGATAATGAGTTCGCCTTCGATGTGGCGCGAAACCACTTCGCGATTGCGGATAAACCGGACGTTATCGGGCAGCATGGGAAATTGGCAAACCTCCACAAGGGCGCGTAATGGAACGAGAAATGCCCTTTTCAAAAGTGTCCAGTACTGAGACGGGGGTGTCATGAGATGAAACACTGGATGTACCGTAAGGGTACTCAGTAATGGTTAGGGCATTTTCCCTAGGGGTAACGATGTCAAAAAGAACGATATTTAAGCAGCTGGCTGGCAGTGATGAAGGAAGTGTTAACGAAGGGCTTCTTGAGAAAAGATAGCAACTGCGGCAGCTCCTGGCAGGTGTTTGGAAGCAGAAGAAATCGCGAGTGAGACGGCAGGAAATCCCATACAATCAGGTGCGTACGCAGCTTTCGGCGGTTGCAATTACGGCAGGCGGGGACGTTCGATGCGGCACGAGACCGCGACGCGGGAAGGAGACTCAGAAAGTCCACGTGAAGCTCAATTCGCATATTTTGCGAAGCACGATTGTGGCAGTTATGGGCGGTTTGTTGTTCGGGTTTGACACGGCGGCTCTGGCCGCTGAGGTCACACTTTCCCATCGCTTTGCGCACCTATGAATATTCGCGTCTTTTTCTGGTCGCTCACATCCGCACTTGCCGGGTTTCTTTTCGGTTTTGACACAGTTGTCATTTCCGGCGCCGAGAAAACCATCCAATCGCTTTGGGGGCTGAGCCC
>CAYOOS010000075.1:1906-12842 GCA_964405585.1 uncultured Acidobacteriaceae bacterium
GGACGGCTTGCCGGCATGTTTCAGTTCAACATTGTTTTTGGCATCTTGATCGCATTCGTATCCAATGCGTTGCTTGCCGGCATAGGCGTGAACGCGTGGCGCTGGATGCTGGGCGTGGCCGCGTTCCCCTCGGTACTCTACGGTCTGATGTGCTTTGGCCTTCCCGAAAGCCCGCGCTGGCTTCTGGCAAGGAAGGGCGACCGGGAGGGCGGTTTGAAAGTCCTGCAACGTATCGAACCGGAAGCCTCGCACACCGAGATCGAAGCCCAGGCGACCGTGATTGCCGCTGCATCCTCGGAGAAGGCCTCGTCGGGGCCCTCCCCGGCGGGTCGTCCGTCGTGGAGCAGGCGTGCTGCGCAATGGATGACCCAGATATGGTTGACCATGAAACGTCTTCGCAAACCGATCCTGCTTGTCATTCTCATTGCCTTCTTCAACCAACTTTCCGGAATCAATGCGGTGCTGTACTTCGCTCCGCGCATTTTCGAACTAACCGGGTTGGGAGCAAAAGCCGCGCTGCTGCAATCTGTCGGTATCGGGGTCACCAATCTTATTTTCACTTTTGTCGGCCTTTGGCTCATTGATCGGCTGGGCCGCCGTACCCTTCTCTTTATTGGCTCCTTCGGGTACATCGGTTCGCTTGGTCTGGTTGCCTGGGCTTTCTTCACCCAGCATTACGCGATCGTTCCGGTTTGTATCTTCGCTTTCATCGCCGCGCACGCCATCGGCCAGGGAGCGGTGATCTGGGTTTTCATCTCCGAGATATTCCCCAACCGTCAGCGCGCGGAAGGACAGGCGCTCGGCAGCTTCACGCACTGGATCTTCGCCGCGCTGCTTACTACTTTTTTCCCCAAGATGGTCTCCGCCTTTCCGCCCGGATACGTTTTTTCGTTCTTCGCCTGCATGATGGTTCTGCAGCTTATTTGGGTGAAGCTGATGGTCCCCGAAACGAAAGGCGTATCGCTGGAAGAGATGCAGAGAAAACTGGGCATCGCGTGAAGGCAGGAATTCCAAGACCAGTTTTGACGAATAGGCGTGGTGCTGTGGACATCGGCTTAGTTACCCTGGGAGTGACGCGTTACCAAGCTGCAAACGATTGACGAGAAAAGCGAAAGACAGACTGGGTTTGGTGCAGTAGGGACAAGGGCGTTATATACTGACGGCCGGAGGGTTCTGACGAGGTGAAGAGTAGCGGACTACTGGTGTGATTGGACCCCAATTAGCTAATGGACGACCAGAAACCCAAGCCGGGTCGTAGCCAAGACTCGGGTCCCGGGGGACCCGGAGGGCTACGTGCGCCCGCAAAGGGCGACAGCACCCCGAGCCAGGTGCCACTCGACGGCGCCACCTTCGTCGAACAGCCGAAGAAACCTCCCGTGGACCCAGGGGCTACGGTAATTGCTAATCAGCCTCTGGAAAGTAGTGTGGCTTCCCGGTTTTCGACAGGGCCGCAAAGTTACGGTGGCGTGTACCGGGATGTAGTACTGCAACCCGGCGATTTGTTCGGCGGGCGTTATGAAATTCTCCAGTTGTTGGGCGAAGGGGGAATGGGCTCGGTCTATAAAGCGGCGGACCGCGAAGTTGAGCGGACGGTAGCCCTGAAACTGATACGGCCGGACCTGGCGAGCAACCCGGCCATCCTCGCACGATTCAAACAGGAACTTCTTACCGCTCATCAAGTTACGCACAAGAACGTGATCCGCATTTATGACATGTCGGAAGCGGAGGGTGTGAAGTTCATCACCATGGAGTTTGTTGAAGGCACCGATTTGCGCCGGGTGCTTTTGGACCATGGGAAGTTGCCTCCGGAACAGGCCGTGGAGATTATCCGGCAGGTTTGCCTGGCGCTAGATGCCGCTCATTCGGCAGGAATCATCCACCGCGACCTGAAGCCGCAAAACATCATGCAGGACAAGAATGGTCGAATCCTGGTGATGGATTTTGGCTTGGCGCGCTCGGTGGAATCGGGAGGAATGACTCAGACGGGAGCGTTGCTGGGGACGATTGAATACATGTCTCCCGAGCAGTCCATGGGGAAGAACCTGGACCAGCGCTCCGACCTTTTTGCGGTGGGGCTGATTTTCTATGAACTGCTGAGCGGCAAGACTCCATTCAAAGCGGAAACGGCGATGGCCAGCCTGCTGCTGCGAAACCAGGAGAGGGCAGTGCCGGTTCGGGAGTTGGACGACTCGATACCACCGGGATTGAGCGACATCGTAAGCAAGTGCCTGGAACGCGACCTGACACTACGCTACCAAAGTGCTTCGGAGATTTTGACCGACCTGGATGCGTGGCAGGGGAAGCGGCCGGTATCCGCGTCGCTGATTGCCGCACCTCCGAGCGTGGTGACGGTGGGCCAACGTGTGGTGCCCTGGAAATGGATTGCGTCCGGCGCCATCGTGATTGTGCTAGGTATTGGCGGGTGGGTGTATCGCGGGAAAGTGAATACGGTACCGGAGAGCAAGGCGGCGGCCGGGCCGGAGATATCGCTGGCAATCCTGCCGTTTCACAACGCCACAACCGACGTCTCGATTGACTGGATCGGATCGAGCATGGCAGACATGCTGAGTACCGATGTGGGCCAATCGTCACACATGCGCATCGTGTCCTCCGACCGGTTGCGGCAAATTCTGAAGGACCTGCGAATCCCACCGAATGCAAATATTGATCCGGACATGCTGCGGCGAATCGCCGAATTGAGCAACGCGGACACGGTGGTCTCAGGCCAGTACGCGAAATTTGGAGACCAGATACAGATTGATGCGACGTTGCAGGACCTGAAACACAATCGCCGCGAACCACTGAAGATGCAGGCAGCAAGCGAGAAGGAAATTCCGGCGACGGTAGACGGGCTGGCCGAGCTGATACGGAAGAATCTGGCGCTCTCATCGGATGTTCTGAAGGAACTGAAAGCCAGTTCGTTCCAGCCAACGTCCAAGTCGGCGACGGCGCTGCGCGGATACAACCAGGGCGTGCAATTGCTGCGCGATGGGAAAACTCTGGAAGCCGTGAAAGCACTGCAAGGAGCCGTGCAAGATGATCCGCAGTTTGCGCTGGCGTACGCGCGGTTGGCAGAGGCGAACGCAGCGCTGCGGCAAGACGACGACGCGGAGCGGTTCTCGCGGCGTGCAGTCGATTTGAGCCAGGATCTGCCGCTGTCAGAAAGATACCTGATCGAAGCGATTCACGCGCGAATCGTGAAAGACACGAAGAAGGCCATCGAATCGTACGAGAATCTGGCGAAGACCCAGCCCGACAATACGGATGTGAACTACGCGCTGGGGGAGTTGTACCTAAACCAGGGAGATTATGAGAAGGCGCGGCAGCATTATACCAACGTGCTGAAAAGCGATCCGAAGAATCTGAATGCGCTGCTTTACCGGGGATGGGTAGAAGTGCAAGCGGGCAATCCGCAGGCAGGGCTTGATCCGCTGAACCGCGCGCTGAATCTGGCCATTGAAGTGGACAACCAAGAAGAAAAGGGACAAATTCTGCAAGCGATTGGCGTGGCGTATGAGGGACTGAACAAACCGGACGAAGCGTTGCGCAATCTGGAGCAGGCCAGGGACATCAACAAAACGATTGGAAACAAAGGCGGAGTGGCGAACAGCCTGGTCGAAATCGCGGGAGTGGAAGCTTCGCTGGGCAAGAGCAACGAGGCGCTGGCTGAATACACCGAGGCCATTTCCATCGACAAGGAGATTGGCGCGAAAAAGAGCATTGCGGATGCGATGGTGAACATGGGTGTGCTGCTCCAGGACAAGGGACAGTTCGACAAAGCATTGGGGCTATACAAAGAGTCTCTCCAGATGCAGCGGGACCTCGGAGACGAATCCAATCAGGCCGTGTGCTTGAACAATATTGGTGGCGTGTATCTGGCGCAGGGCAAGAGCGATGACGCGCTGACGTATTACCAACAAGCCTTGCAATTGCGCGAGAAATTGGGCGCCCCGGCAGACATAGCGGAAACGTTGCACAATCTGGGCGAAGGCTACACCAAGACCGCTCAGTACGAAAACGCCATGACGAATTACATGCGGGCACTGGAGTTATACCGGAAGGCGGGCGACTCTCATGGAGCGGCCCTGGAGTCCTACGGAACGGGGATGGTTTTTTTGTACCAAGGGCGATACGGAGCGGCCGTTAGCTCGATTCAGGATGCGGTGAACGGCTTGACGACGTTGAAAGATCGCAGCGCATCCATGGCACAGATTCAAAACGGCTACGCGCAGGCTTTGGTACTGGCGGGAAGAGGGAACGAAGCCGCCAAGCAGCTGGAGGACGCGGAAAGCCTGGCGCGCGAATTGAAGAACGACAGCCTGCTGGCGGATATTCTGAGTACACAAGGAAACGCGCGTTTCTATAGTGGTGACATGAACGGAGCGAAAAGCCTGTACCAGCAGAGCCAGCAGACCGCGGTACGCGCAAAGGATCAGGAAAAGACACTGATCGCAAAGTTGGATCTGGCAAAGGTCGCGATTGCGCAGGGGCAAGCACAGGCCGCGATAGGCGCGTTGCGTCAGATTATTGGAGAGGCTGATGCGATGGGGCTCAGGTACCAATCGATTGAGGCCTCCGTCAGCACCGCGCAAGCCATGATCGCGGTGAAGGATTACACGCACGCACGGCAGGAGCTCGAGCAACTGCTGGGAAAAAGTGAGAAGCTGACCCTACGGATGCAAACGGCAAGAATCCAATTCTTACTGGGTGAGACGCTGCGCCTAAGTGGAAACGCCAGCGAAGCGAGCAGCCATTATCGCCAGGCCGTTTCTCAACTGAATGAACTCAAGAAAGAACCTGGCGCAGAAAAGTTGCTGGAACGATCCGACCTGAAGGCGATGTACGAAGAAGCCTCGCGCTGATCCCGCAGCGGGAAATACCAAAAGCAAAGAGGTCCACGTTGGCGAACCAAGTGGACCCCCCGCCGAGCTCGATTCCGAGCGATTTCAGTTCTTCACGGTGATGCTGAAGGAAGTGTTCCCGTCATTGTCTAATTGGCGGTTCAAGGTCGTGACGCTGACCACGTTGGAGATCTTGCCGCTGGTCGTAGTCTTTGGCACGCTCACCTGTACCAAGACACCAGCAGCAGAGAAGGTGTCGAGCGGCGCCAAGGATTTGATGTTGCAGGTAATTACGTTTGCAGAAACCGAGCAGGTGCCACCCAAAGGGGTAATACTTGAAATGGAAGCACCGGTCGGAAGTGAGACTGCGATGGAGAGAGTCACGCCGTAGGCAATGTTCTTCTTAGCCTCGTTGACAACGCCAACGATGTAGGCGACTTGCGACCCCGGTTTAACGGTGGAAGGCGCAAGATAGGCGGAGTCCACGTCCACGGGCTGGTCAACCACCGTGTAGGAGACGGAGGAGGTGGCCGTATTACCCGCCACGTCTGCGGCATTGACGGTGAAGCTGTTGTTACCGATTGCGGAAGTGTTCACCTTTCCGCCCGCTGGCCCAGCACAAGTGGCGATGCCGGAGGCAACTCCATTGGTGAGCGGGTCAGAGCAAGCGAAGGTGCCGGTAGCGGATTGATTGAGAAGGTAGGCATTGGGAACACCGTTGTAAGTTGCGGGAGCGGGCGACAACGTTGGACCGGTAATTTGCGGAGGCGTGGAGTCCACATTGAGTTGAGATTGGAAGATGCTCGTCTGATAGCAAGGGGCGGGGAAAGTGCCGCCCGCGGGATTCGGACAGGTGGCTCCCGTAGCATTGACCAGCTGTATGTTCTGCTCCGTGATGCCAATGTTGTCCACTGCGCTCCACTGCAGAAAATACTTGCCGTCTGCCAGACCAACCTGGTTACTGGCGCCCGGGAAAGTGATCGGCTGAACACTTTGGGTGTTAAAGCCGGTGGGTGGAACAGCCTGTGCAGGCGATGGAAGCGGCGGGGCCGGATAGACCAGATTGCCGAGCAGGTCCGTCACCTCAAAGCTCTCACCAGCGACAGGGGCCGGACTGAAATAATTGTACGCCGACAGGGGCGTAAGAACGCACGGCCAGGTCGGCGGATTCAAAGGACAAGCAGGGTCGACAACGAAACTAAGGCTCAAGGGCGACTTGAACCAGAGAGCGGAAGAAAAACCGTTGTTGTTGATGGGAGGAGCATTCAGCGCGGTGCCATTGACGCTTACAAAGGACACCGGCATGGGCACGTTGTAGATCATGGCAAACGTTCCCTTGTTCTTGGTCTTTCCGCTTGAAGTGGGGTCGCCGTAGAAGGATTGTTGAATGTCCAGGACATCGCAAGTCTGCGGGGCATTACTGATGGCTGTTCCGAGGGTGACGGAACACGCAGGGTTCGGCGAACCGTTAATGGGGCTAGGCGCCCAGGTGGTGGTACCAGTCGTGTTGGGCTCATAGTGAGCAAGCGCGGTCGTCAATCCTGTGTTAACCGGATTATTGATCACCGGGTTTGAGCTGAGCTCGGCAGCAATCTGAATTCCAAGGAGAGGACCTGAGGCGCTGGAAGCATAAGGACAATTGGTGTCCAGAGGGACGGCAGCGCTTCCGGATAGTGTGGGATCGAAACACAGATCGACGAAGAGCGAACCATCGGGACCCACGCCGTTGGGATTATCGTTGATCAGAGGGAAGAGAATCGAGGTCGCCAAAGGTCCACCCGTTACATACTGAGGCCACGTGACGGGATTGACAATCGAATTGGTACTCTGAATCTGGATAGTGGACGGGTCATTATTCGGGTAGGTCAGATTACTGCTGTCGGCAGCCTGGCTGAAATCGACCGTGTGGGTCAGAGCCGGGGCGAATGGAAAAGTCGTGGGAGCGGAAGACGAGACCGGCGCGACAATCGTTTGGGCAGTGAAACTCCAGCTCAGGATGTCCTGATTCTCAAATCCACCGCCGGTAGACGCGGTGAAACCGACGTACGCATCATCATTCGTGTCGAGGCCGAGTGTTGCCAGGTCAAACGCGACGGCGAGAACTTGCTGGCCATCCAACTGAACGGTGAGGTTCTGGCAACCGGCACAGGGAAGCCCATAGGTAACGATGATGGTGTGCACGTTGCCGTCCGTGAGGTTTGCCGAGAATGTGGAGTTGATACCGATGGTGGGGTCAGCCCCGGAAGCGCAGCCATTCAGACCATGGTGCTGACTGTTGTACCCAGCGCCGCAACTCATTACAGCAATGTGATTGTTGTTGGGGTCCCAGCCGTTCTGGTAGGTGTCAAGCTCGATAGCCATGCTATTGGGAATGCCCAAGGAGGGCGTGGCGTTACCATCATCGTCACCGTAGCCGATTGCACCGCCCTGGTAACCGCTAGCGCCGATCCCTGCAGGGGCGCCCTGAACTAAGAAGGCTATACCGTCCGCGTGTCCACCGGTGCCACCTTCGCCAGAAAACTGAAACGTGAACGTGCTGGTGAACCCGGCTTTGAGGGGGATCTGAGAGGTGTACCAAGCGCTTCCGTCTTGATTGTCGGTTCCTGGAGTGAGCCGCAAAACATAAACGGACCCATTACTGGTGGCAGCGGCGCTGCCATTCAATTGCAAGCCTGCTGTTGATGAGAAATTCGTGTAACCAAATTGCGCCTGACCGCGGGTGAGAGTCACGTTCGCAAACAAAAGAATCAAGAAAAATGCAAAAAAACGAGCTGGGGTACAAAGCATTTTCATCAGAATCCTCTCCAAGTAATCAGTTCACATCGAAAGATGGCCGGTTGTTGTCACTTGCGGTAGTGAACAAACCAGGGTTTGGGACAGGCGCACAAACTGCAACAGGGCAAAACAGGGGTAATTCTGTCTATGGCGGCAGGACAAGTCAAGGGAATTTCCAGACAAACTGGACCTATTACTGCTGGATTCGAGTACGGTGAACCGCTGCGATGTAGGGCGAGAATGCCATAGAACTACTGGTACCTCTATGATAGCCAATTTTGTAGCCGTATCTCGCCAATTCGGCACATTGTGGACGCCCTTCCCTGGAGTGAGGACTGCGGGTTCATGCCCTGGAACGGAGCTAGCTTAACCTGTGAGCACCGCAGATTCACACAGCCAGGCGGAAGAAAAGAACCTAACTCATCGCGGAATCTGAAAAGACCTTCGTCAGAAAGTGGCGGAAGGATCGAACACCACTGCAGCGAGACTTGTTGACGCCAAATTAAGGCTGGTTGGTGGGCTCGCCAGGATTTGAACCTGGGACCAACGGATTATGAGTCCGCTGCTCTAACCGCTGAGCTACGAGCCCCACGAGGGATGACGTATGGATTTTATATGAATTCGCTGGATTGGGTAGGAGATTTGAAAAGGTCCAAAATGCTGGCCGCAGTAAGGCAGCAGCAGATCGTTACCCCCTGGCGATCATTATTCCAGGTGAGGCTGTTCGCTACGGGAATGATGCCCACGACTGGGGCAACTATTTTCCGTCATCGGGTTGGTATGTCCGCCATCGCAAATATATCATAGGGACTTTGTATCTGGCGAATGAAAGCCTCGGCTCTCTTGTAGCCGCTCTCGATTCCACGAAACCTGGCAACCGAATCCTGTAATTCGTAATAGCGCTCGGGAGTTTGACTGGCATGGGCGTAGCAGGCAGCCCGTTTCAGGGACTCTGTTTCTGAAATGTCCACGAAGTGAGTGGGCGCGAATTGAAAAGTGTCTTCGCCGTCCGAAACCTCGTAGTAGTACAGCGCGAAACTCTTTTCCGATTGCTTCCAGACATCGAAAGTCATCATGGAAATCGCACGATGATCACGGTGACCATCGATGGGCCATTGGTTGAAAACGGCGTCGGGCTTTTCGGCGTCGAATATTTTCTGGTACGTCTCATAGTGATCGTTATCCAAGATGGCATGGCCGTTGATCTGGCCCGCGTAAGCCGGACGCGCCTTCAATATTTCGCACGCCTTTTTGGCCTCCGCAATGCGCGCGCTTGCCGGAGTGGGCGGCCACCCGCCGTCATTCAGGTACAGCAGAACCACTTCGTGGCCAAGCGCGGTGAATCGTGCAACAGTACCGCCGCAACCATATTCGGGATCACCGGGATGCCCGCCTGTCACAATGATCTTCAACTTGCGCGTTGGCCCCGCTGAAGCGGACGGAGATTTCGCTTCTGTGTTTGTTGCAAGCGTCCCAACCAGTAATCCTGGTGTGAGCGTGGCAGCGCCACGCAACACGTCTCGTCGATTCATAGTTATGTCCTCCCAGTGCGGCGGGCTGTGGCCACGAAACCGGGCTGTTCAGGCCGCGAAGAGGGCGATCCAGAAAAGGACGCTCTCCCATCAAAGGATTCTGGAGGGTGCCTTCTACGATTTAAACCTAATCACACCCAGACCGATGGTCTTGCGCTGTTTCTCCGGGTATTTCAGGCGTGCTTTCTCTGCCTGTTGCTTTGTCTTGAAAGGCTTCGATAACGGAGTGAATTCACCGGCGACGAACTTGAAAAGCAACCACTGCTCTGTTGATTTGGACATTTGAGATTTATAGCACAAGCGTGGTTAGTCGTCCAAGAGGCGATCGGGGCGGGCAGCGCGTGCGAAGGCAGGCGAGTGTGCGTCACAGTGAAGCAAAAGCTCTTCGGAGGTCAATGGACGGAGGCCGGACAGTTGCTGAATTCTCGCCGGACGGCCAAGTTATTGGAGCAATTTCAGTTACACGGTCGTTCCGACAGAAGGAGTGGCAAACTTGCGCAGGGCTGGACCGGGTGTTAGCATGCGCTTCACGTCCCCGGTCACGGGTTTAACCACTTCCATGGACTCGTCAAAAGGGCCTCAGCCATCATTTGCTTTCGGTCCGTATGAAGCAGACCTTCTTTCTGGAGAACTCCGCAAAGGCGGCATTCGCATCAAAATCCAGGATCTGCCGCTACGCCTGTTGAGTGTGCTGGCTGAAAAGCCGGGGCAGGTGGTCACTCGAGAAGAACTTCAAAAACGCCTGTGGCCGGAAGATACTTTTGTTGATTTCGAAGATGGGTTGAATACCGGCGTCAAGAAGTTGCGCGAGGCCCTGGGCGATGATCCCGAAAAACCACGTTACATCGAGACCGTTCCACGGCGCGGCTACCGCTTCATTGCGGAAGTGAAACGAATACCGACGCCTTCGCTGGCGCCTGCTTCTTCCGCGGCGCCGGCTCCTTCCGTGGCCGTTCAAGAGCCGACGGGAGCAACTCGCGGGCCGCTAAGGCGGTCGAAAAGATGGGTGCTTGGGACGGTAGCGCTTCTACTCCTGATGAGCGGGCTGGGTTTCTGGCTTTTGTACGGAAGACCTGCGTTTTCCTTCAGTCAGCACGATTCCGTCCTCGTCACTGATTTCGAAAATCAAACGGGCGATCCGCGCTTTGACGAAGCTCTTCGCACGGCGTTCACAGTCAGCCTCGAGCAATCCCGGCACGCGAATGTCTTTCCCCAAGTCCGTGTTGGCACGGTCCTTGGGCTGATGGGCAAGCCCGCAACGGAGCGTGTCACTCCCTCAGTGGGGCGCGAGATCTGCCAGCGCGAGAATATTCGCGGTCTGATCGCCAGCAGCATCACACGTACCGGTCAAGAGTACGCACTGTCCGCCCAATTAATCGATCCGCAAACCGGCGCGACGGTGCGCTCTTACACGGAACGCTCTTACGGTGAGGATCACGTTCTGGATGCCCTCGATGTTATCGCCGCGGATATTCGGCGCGACCTCGGTGAATCGCTTTATCAGATTCACCGCTCAGACCGCCCGCTCCCCGAAGTGACCACAAGTTCGCTGACGGCCCTCAAACAGTACGCGGATGGCTCCGCACTCTGGCATCAGGGAAAGTTCAAGGAGGCGGCAACTCTGCTGCGCGCTGCGGTCCAGAGCGACCCGGACTTTGCGATGGCCCACGCAGCCCTCGGCAGTGACTATTTCAGTTACATCGTAAATGCGCCGGTTGAGGGGAAACAAGAATACGAAAAGGCGCTGGCGCTCTCCTCGCGCACCACCGACCGCGAGCGCCTGCTTAT
>CAYOOS010000076.1:0-12815 GCA_964405585.1 uncultured Acidobacteriaceae bacterium
ACCGCGCCCCTGGACACGCCGGTAACCGATTCCGCCGCGCTCATCTTCACGCAAAAATCCTCCTACCGCTTGCCGATCACTCCGTCGCCCTTTAACAACGCGGGCAATTACGTCATCTCGCTCAGCAAGTTGGTGAAGTGGATGGGTGGCCTGGTGGAATCCGCAGGCGTCAACCTCTTCAAGGAATTCGGCGGCGCGGAATTGATTTACGAGGGCAACGGCATCGCCGGCGTCATCACCGAAGACAAGGGCCTCGACAAAAACGGTAAGCCTAAAGATAACTTCACACCCGGCTACGAACTCCGCGCCAAAGTCACCGTGCTGGCCGAAGGCACCCGCGGCTCGCTTACAAAACAACTCGTCGCCAAGAATAAGCTCGACAATATCAATCCGCAAAGCTACGGCATCGGCATCAAGGAATTGTGGGAAGTGCAGCCGGGAAAAATCCAGCCGGGTTTCGTGGCGCACACGCTGGGCTGGCCGGTTTCTTCGCGAATGTACGGCGGCGGCTGGATCTACGGCCTGCAGAACAATCGCGTCTCCATCGGCCTGGTGATCGCCCTCGAATACGAGGATTCCCGCTTCGATCCGCACGCGGCCTTTCAAACCTGGAAGACGCATCCGTTCGTTCGCAATCTTTTGGATGGCGGCAAACTGGTGCGCTACGGCGCGAAATCGCTGCCCTATGGCGGCTGGTATGCCATGCCGCGCAATTACGTGGATGGCGGCCTGATCGTCGGCGATTCCGGCAGCTTTCTGGATTCGCAGCGCCTGAAGGGCGTGCATCTTGCTATGAAGAGCGGCATGCTCGCCGCTGAAACAATCTTCGAAGCGCTGAAGAAGGAAGACTATTTGGCCAAAACGCTGAAAGCCTATAAGGACAAAATCGATCACAGCTACATCAAGAAGGAGCTCTGGAAGGTCCGCAATTTTCACCAGTCCTTCCGCAACGGCATGCTCGACGGGTTCATTCACAGCGGCCTGCAGCAAATCACCGGCGGCCGCGGCCTGATTGATCCCATGCGCGCTCATGCCGGCCACGAAGCCTACGGCAAAATTCACGGTCGGCCCGCGCCGGAGCGTTTCAAGGGCGATGGCAAACTCACCTTCGACCGCCTGACCGACGTCTACCATTCCGGCACGCGCCACGACGAAGACCAGCCCTGCCATCTGAAAGTCAGCGACCTGAACATCTGCGCCACGCGCTGCGCGGAAGAGTACGGCAATCCTTGCCAGTATTTTTGTCCCGCGGCGGTCTACGAAATGGCCAAAGAAGGCGACGCGTTGAAGCTGAAGATCAATGCCGCGAATTGCGTCCATTGCAAAACGTGCGACATCGCCGATCCCTACCAGATCATCAATTGGGTCGTCCCCGAAGGTGGCGGCGGTCCCAACTACGAAGGCATGTAATTTGCTTTCGCCCGCGGAGCGGCAAAACCTGTTTAGAAGGTCGCTTATTCGTTTAGTTTGGCCGTAATCCGTAAACGGTAAGCACTCCCGCGCCGCCAACATACACCTTGCCATTCGCCACGGTGGGCACGGTGAATTTCACAGCATTGCCAGCTTGATCGACGTTTCCCGCGGCTTGCGCGCTGTTAAACAACATGTTGTTCAGATTCGTCGCGTCGTAGGCGTACAGCACTGCGGCCACATTGAGGCCCCAACCACTATTGTCCAGCGCCCACACAATGCCGTTCGCGGTACCCGTGGCGGAAATCGGCGATGTCGGCCCGCTATATCCGAAGATCTTCGACGACTGGGAAGTTGGGGTCGTGGAGAGCAGCCCCGGGCTCTGCGCGGAATCAAATGTGAAGACGCGCAGCGGATCGCTGGTGAGGCTCCCGTTATCGTTCGCCGCGCCAAAGTAGACATTCCCGTTCCAAAACGTGGGTGAGCCCCAAATCCCGCCGGGGAGTGCGTTGTCAATTTCCTGCACCACGTTGTTGGAGGCCGCATTGAATTTGCCCAGCGAATCGCGATCCACCAGAAAGATTCGGCCGTCCTTGCCCGATTGCACCAGCAGGTGCGGGTGCAATCCACTGGAAAGGTCCGGCAGAATCATGGTGCCGCCGGAGCCGAGATCTGTGTCGTTAGCTTCCAGCGTCGCCTGGTTATCCGGCGCGAAGTAATCCAGAACCGGAAATGTTCCTCCAGCGGGCGGGCCAAGTTTCACTATACTGTCGCCGAAATTAGTGGCGCCATCCCAATCGCCGTTGCCGGTGGCAAAGTAAATATTCCCGCCGGCATCCGCTGCCGGCCCTCCTCCGGATATCCAAATGCCACCCAAAATGCCGTTGGGCGTATCATTCCACACTGCTTCCTGGCTCAAGGTCGTCGCGTTATAAGACATCACCCAGCCGTGATACTGTCCCAGGTCGCAGTGCGAAGCCCAGGAGATGATCACGTGCCCATTTTCCAGCAGCAGCGCGGGGCGTTCATTATTCAGTAGAGGATCGAAACTCACCATCCCGCCGACGCTTCCGCCTCCCGTCCCTGCCACCGTCGCCGCGATTTCCTGTGCCGCCACTCTTTCCGCGCCTGTGAGAATATTTACGGCATGCAGCCGCTGGTGGAAACTCGATCCATCACTCGCTTTGGTCTTCGTCACCACATAAAGTGTGCCACCCGCCGGATCAATAACCGGCGTGCCCACAATCCCAATGTCCGGCTGAAGATCACCGCAGGTTACATCCGATGATGACACGAAGGTTTCGCCCGCGGGCACAAGCGAAAGCGGGTTCCCCCACACGTTCGTGCACGAACTACTATCCGCATCAAAGGCATAGAGCGTGTCGTGCTGCGTGGCCGCAAACACCACATTGTGCATCGCCCCGCCGATGTTCAGCCCCGCCACCCACAGCGGTTGCGCGTAAATCGCCGCATCCACGGAACACGAGAACAGCTTCCCAAAGCTCGCCGACGTGACATTGGCGGTCGTGAGCGCATATTCCTTCAGATTCTGCCCACTGCGCGAGTTGTCGTTCAGATAGGTGAATACGCCCGTCAGGTCCGTGACGCCAAAGGTGACGTTTGCCATTCGCATATTGTCGCTGACACTCGAGGCAGTAACGGTGTATACGCCGGCGGTGGCCGGCGCCGTGTACGTCACCGGCGATCCGGATGCGCTGTTTGCGGCGGAAAAACTGCCGGCAGTGGCCGACCATTGAACGCCTTTTGCGGCCGGATCGTTGGTCACTGTTGCGGTCAGGCTAATCGCTTGTTGTACAACCAGGCCACCAGCTTTTGGCGAGACGCTCACCGCAATCTGCGGTGGAGGTGGCGTGGTGGTCATTCCACCGGCGCCACCGCATCCAACCGCTACCAGTAAAGTCGCGGCATACACAAAACCGAAACACATCGCAGGCAATAAGCCGGCTCCCACACCCCTCATTTGTCGCACTGGATCGCTCCCCCGTCAGCCCATCCCGGTTTTCTGTGCATCCGCCGGAATGGCAGCACACAGCATACCCGCTAATCCCTCGCGGTCAAGCGGAGCAGGCAAGTGGGGTTCTCAATAGTGATCGCCATTCTGATTCGGTTTATCCGGTTAACCGGGCTAGAAACACGTTCGATCTACAAAAAAGAATGAAACGGAAGCGGGGAGATGCGCACTAACCTGGGAAGGACAACGCAGGGTTCCTCTTGGCCGTACCTCCAGCCTCGCCGGAAGAGCCTCAAGAAGTTGACCTGGCCGAAATCAAAATTAGGAGGACAGCATGCCTGTGACAGAAAAGCACGAACACGCCTTGACTGAAAAGGCTTTGGAAACACTCACAACCTGGGGCAAAAATCCCGGCACGGATGGCGGAGAAAACATCAATTTCTCCGTGTCCCGTCAGGGCGCTCCCAGTGACGCCTTCTTGGCCTTTGGAGACTGCACGCCGTTCACACCCGTGGGCAATCGCGGCATTCTCAATGGCCAGCCTTCCGGATTCACGGGACAGCCCATGGTCTTCATCGACAATTTTGCCGGCGCCGTCCCCACTATCATCCAGCTTCCCATTACCTTTGCGTTCGACTTGAACACCGGCAAGGTCTCGCTCCACGGAGCGTTTCCCGGCTTGCCCGCAAATCTCCATTTCAATGTCGAGTTTCTGAAGGAGTTCGACGGCGCTGGCGGGAAGAACCTGGTTTTTTATTCCGACAAGACTTCTGACGACGCCGGGTACGTGATCGCCATGCAGCTTGTCGGCGCGTCTTAATCCGCCGCAGCCGCCAAAGCTAGGAACTCGGCGTCCATAGCTTGTGCCAGTAGGTCTTGACGCGATTCCACGTCGAGTCATCGGCTGGCTTTTGTGCAGCCCCATGTTTTTGGCTCGCAGGCGGCGCCGGAGGCGGCGTCGCTTGCGCAACCACCGGGTCGCCCTCTACTTTGCCCTGAAAAATCAGCGTTGGCCGCACGCGCACCCGCCTCACCAGCACAATCAGGCTGGGGTCATAGTCGGGTTGCACCTTGGCGTTTGCGTCATAGCGCAGCGGCGGCATGAACACCTGGTAGATTGGCTCCGGCTTCTCTTCGGGCGGGGCAGCCGCTGCTGGAGGCGGATCCGCTTTGCGCTGCTCTTCCGCCGCTTTCTTGACCTCTTCCGGCGTGGCCAGCACGCTCACCTCGGTCGCAGGCGGCGCCGGCTTGGCCACGATCTCTTCTTCACAGGCGCAACTGCCCGTTGCTGTGCGCAAGCTTTCGATCTGCCCATTGCTCAGCGAAACATCGCCGCTCTGTGGCACCAGCAAACTCTGCCCGGTCAACTGCTGCTCGATGCGCACCGCCCCTTTGTTCGCGCGGATGCACATCGTGCCCGCGGCATCCAAACCCACCAGCACATCCTCCGGTCCGCCACCAATCGAGATGGGGTGCGCTTGAATCTGCGGTGTGTACACCGACAGCGCCAGATCATTCTCCAGGTGCACATGAATCGTACCCGCATCCAGCGCCACGGTCAGCGCGCCGCCGGATTTCAGCACCGAAAAGTGCGCCGCCCCGCAGATGACGATATGACCGCCTTCCCCCAGTTCAATCCGTGCCTGTCCGGCCTTTACGCGCACGTCGCTGCCGCTGCGTAACACCGTCCGCACCTGCCCGTGGACCACTTCCACGCTCATTGGTCCTTCGATGGAGATCGAATCGCCCTCGATCGCTCCCACGGAATCGCCCAGCGGCGGCTTATCGTCCCGCGCGCCCAGCGTCGCCGCCAGTCCACCCCACACCAACACCCCAGCGCAGAGAATCAACCCGATTCTCCATGGCATCCCGTCCCGATGGGGGCTCTTCGGCAAAGCAATGCACTCCGGCGCGCGCAACCTCGCGGCAACCCTCTTATACTATAGGAAGATGGCAACTCCCGAAAACCGGCAGGACGAGGCGCCCGAGGCCGTCAGCGCGCACTATGACATTCGTCTGCCCAAGCTGCCTTGGCACCGCCGCATCCAAATCCCCATCATCGCGGCGCTCGTCTACAGCGTGATTCGCGCCCTCGGACCAACACTGCGCTATGAAATCCTGGGCATGCGCCAATCTGGTGCGCGCTGGGCCGCCAAGGAGCCCTGCATCTGGGCCTTCTGGCATCGCGTCATCATCCCGGTCGCCTGGTGGGCCCGCAACCGCGGCATCGTGGTGATGAACACTACGGCGTTTGACGGCCAGTGGACCCGCAAGGTTATCGAGTGGCTTGGCTTCGGCACCGCTCAGGGAAGCTCCTCACGCGGCGGGCTGCGGGGTTTGCAGGTGATGGCCCAGCGCATCGCCGAACGATGGGATTGCGCCTTCACCATTGATGGCCCGCGCGGGCCGCGCTACGTGGCCAAAGTCGGTCCGGTGCTGCTGGCGCGCATGACCGGCGCTCCTATTTTCGTTTTTCATTTCGGAGTGGACCGTGGCACAACGTTCCAAAAGACCTGGGATCTTTTCCTTCTACCCCACCTGTTCGCCCGCGCCGTGATGATCGGCAGTCCCCCGATTTATGTGCCGCAAGACGCCGACTCAGAGATGATCAAAGCCAAGCACGAAGAGATGCAGAAGGCTCTTGAACGCGTCCGTGACATCGCGGAAAATTGGTACACCATGACCGAAGACGAGCGCAACCGCTACCGCGCCGAACTCGGCCCTTAGGCATCACGAAACGCCCGGAATCCGCAGCGTGCTCAAGGCCGTCATCCTACGGGTGTAACTTCTCGTGTTTTGCCAGCATTCCGACGAATTTCTCGATTCGGCGGGCGCGCGTTTCGGCCTTTTTGGCAGTGTGTATCCGGAAGAGGACGGCGTAGCGGTTCTGACCGTCCAGGGTCGCGAAGAAGGCTTTGGCTTTGGCGTTTTTATCGAGCGCGGCCTGCAAGTCCTCAGGCACTTTGGCTTTTTTCTGGCCCTCGTAAGCGGCGGCCCAACGCCCGTCTTGCTTTGCCTGCTCCACCGCTGCTAATCCGGAGGGTTTCATGCGGCCACTCTTGATCAGCGCTGCAGCGGCTTCGCGATTGATCTTCGACCAGATGCTTCGCGGCCCGCGCGGAACGAATCTCTGCAGCCACGTTGTTTCGCTCTCCGATCGAATCTGTCCATCGATCCAGCCGTAACAAAGCGCGGCTTCGAGAGCTTCTTTGTGTGTTACGGAGCGGAGGCCGGAATCTTTCTTGGCAAATCGCATCCAGATCCCCGGGCACGAGGCATGATTCTTCGCCAGCCATTTCTCCCAGGTCCGCAATTCGTCAAACAGCAGCGTGAGCACATCCTCGGTTGGGGCAGCGTTGCGTTTCACGTGCTTCGCTCGGATGTCATCGAATCCTCAACTCAAAGTTAGTTGCCGTCGTGCTCGCCGAGCTTTACCGGCACGTCCATTTTCTTGGCACCACGATACAGCGTGACCGTCAGAGTATCTCCAGGACGTTTGCGGTTCAGAATCAAGTTGATGTCGATATCGTTGGTTACCTTCTGTCCATCCAGCGCCACGATAACGTCGCCACCGATATAGATTTGCCGCATTCCTGCTTGGGCCACGCGATCGCCACCGTGGATTCCCGCGGCTGCCGCGGGACTGCCCTTTGACGTCGTCTCCACCAGCAGACCATCCTGCACAGGCAGGTCCAGCGCTTCCGCCAACCACCCGGCAACAGCCAGCGTCGTCACGCCAAGATACGCGCGTCGCACGCGACCCTCGGTAATCAAGTCGTTGGCGATTAGCTTCGCCGTGTTAATCGGAATGGCAAAGCCGATGCCCGCGGTCGTGCCGCTCGGTGTATAGATCGCGGAGTTGATGCCGATCACCTCTCCATGCGTATTGATCAGCGGCCCGCCGGAATTTCCCCGGTTGATGGAGGCGTCGGTCTGAATCGCCGCATCAATAAACGTCGTTTCGCTGGTCTGCACGGTGCGTCCCAGCGCGCTCACCACGCCCGTCGTCAGCGTGGATTGGAACCCGAACGGGTCGCCGATCGCCAGAACTTTCTGCCCCACCTGCAGCGCCGCGGAATCGCCCAGCATCAGCGCCACAAGCGGCTTGCCCTTGGGATCGATCTTCACCAGCGCCACGTCATTGCGCCGGTCCGCGCCAACAAACTTTCCCGGATAACGGCTCTGGTCGCCCAGGATCACTTCAATCGTCTGCGCTCCCGCAACCACGTGATAATTCGTCAGGATGTAGCCGCGCGGATCAATTACAAATCCCGACCCTGCGCCTTCCACCGGAACCGGATCCATGAAGAAGTCGTATTCCGTGGCCTTCGTCAAAATATTGGCAACCGCCGGCGAGGCCTGGCGGTAGATGCGGACATTGATAGCTTCGTCCTCGGTCAGCGTGCCACTCTTGCTGGGAACAGCTTTCTCGGTGAAGCTCGCCTGGGAGGCCAAGTGCCGCGCTTCCACCTTTTCCGCCTGCCGCGGCCCGTACCGCGACCCCACCCAATAAGCCCCCAGCACCAGTATCAACGCCACCAGAATCAGGCGTCCGTAGCTTGTCCTCGATCCGTGTGTCATCTGCGTATTGCCTCCGCCTTCCCTGCGAATCCAGTTTCTCTATCTTCTAGTATAGGAAAATTCCCGGTGTGCGGCGAACTCCGCCCGCGGTTTAGGAAGCTGCCGGTTTGCGAAGCTTCGCGGCCAGTGCCTGCACCTGTGCGCGCGTGGATTCCATTGTCCCGGAGCAATTGATTGTGCTTGTGGCCATGCACAGCTTTTCTTCCAGCGGAAGTTGCGCCGCGATGCGGCGCTTGGCGTCCTGCTCGTTCATCCCGCGCGCTCTTAATCGCTCGAGTTGTTGCTCCGGTCTACACCACGCCACCACCAAACCGTCCAGATTGCTCACAAAGCCTGCTTCAATCAGCAGCGCCGCTTCCACAAAGGCGGCATCGCGCACGCCGCTTCGTTTCCACTCCTCGAACTGATGGAGCATGATTTGTTCAACCGGCGGGTGCAAGATCGCATTCAGCTTCTTCAGCTTTGCTGGATCCGCGAAAACAATCGCTCCCAGCTTTGCGCGGTCAATTCGCCCATCAGCCCCGGCCAGGTCCGCGCCAAATTCTTTCAGAATTTCCTCGCGCGCGGGCTGTCCCGGCTCCATCAGCTTGTGCGCCAGTGAATCCGCGTCCAGCACCGGGAAGCCCATCTCGCGCAACATTGCCGCCACCGCGCTCTTCCCGCTGGCAATTCCTCCAGTTAATCCAAATTTCAGCATAGACTCGAGCTCTCTCGTTTGACGCGAATGCGGCCCTTTCGTAAGGAATCCTTACAAGAATGCAATCACGCCGCTGCAAAATCCATTAACGCCCCGCAACCACGGTTTCCGGTATACGCCGCAGCCGCGCGGCTTTCACCGTGTTGCTCATCAGCATTGTGATGGTCATCGGTCCCACGCCGCCCGGCACTGGAGTCAGCGCCCCGGCAATCTGCAAAGCGTCTGGATGTACGTCGCCCAGCAGCACGTTCCCCTTCGCGCGGAATTTTTCCAGGCGCTCCGGGAAATTGTGCAACAGCCGCTCGGCCTCCGCCGGGTCGGTCACCTTGTTTGTGCCAACGTCAATGACCGTGGCGCCCGGACGTATCCAATCGGGCTGCACGAATCCGGCCTTGCCCATCGCCGCCACCACGATGTCTGCGCGGCGCACCACCTCTGGCAAATCGTGCGTTTTCGAGTGGCAAATCGTCACCGTGGCATTCGCATGCATCAGAAGAAGCGCCATGGGCTTGCCCACGATGTCGCTGCGGCCCAGCACCACCGCATTCGCACCCTCGAGCGGAATCTGGTAGCGCCGCAGAATCTCCATGCACCCGGCCGGCGTGCACGCCACCAGCCCCGGACGATTGCTCACCAGCTTGCCCAGGTTCACCGGATGGAATCCGTCCACGTCCTTCAGAGGGTCCACGGCTTCCAGAATGTTCTTCGCATCCACTTGCGCGGGCAAAGGCAATTGCACAAGGATGCCATCCACCTCGTAGTCGGTGTTTAGGTTGCGCACCAATTTCAGGAGTTGCTCCGTGGAAACCATTGCGGGCGGCGTGTGCAGCCAACTCGCCAGGCCCAGTTGTTCGCAAGCCGCGATTTTGCTTTTGACGTAGAGCTGTGACGCGGGATTCTCGCCCACCAGCACGGCGGCCAGCCCCGGCCGCACGCCATGCGCGGCGACTTTCGCGATGTCGCCTTTAAGTTCCCCAAAAATCTCGTCGCGGATTTTCAGGCCATCCAGGATGCGTGCGGTCATCGGGTCTTCGCTTTCGATCAGGAGAACTGCAGAGAAATCATAGCATGCAGGTTACGGATTCGAGTGCGGTGGGGGAGCGTCAATGCCAGCGCGCGCTGGCGGCAACCAAACGAAATAATGCGTCCCCGGAATTGCGTGCCATCCTTCTGAGGAATTGGCCACCGCCGGGTTCCAGGTGACCACCGCTGCCGCGCCCAGCGAGGAGAACAGCTCGAAAATCTGGCACTTTCGTGCGTCATCGGCGGCAACAAATCGCGGCAGTTCCTTGTCGGGAATCTCGGCAATGATGCGAACGCCTGCCAGGTGCGCCCACGCGGCGCCGGACCCAGTGCCAAGCGTAGCGATGTGCGTTCCAGATGCAATGCCGAAACCCTGAAGTTGCTGCGCCATTTCCCAGTGCTCATCAGGCGCATTGCGAACCAGCAGCGTTACATCGTGTGTGACGCTCCACGCGATTGCCAGCGCAGGCGCCAGCGCGATGAGGAATGGAAGATGTCGCATGTTCCATGTGCCGGCCGATTCCTTGAACTGGATCTTGCCCAACACGGCCATCAGCAAAATAAGCGCGCAGGAATCCACGTAACGCGCCTCCGTATGCACCATCTCATACAACGCCAAAGTGGCAGCCGATGGCAAAACTACCAGCCACAATCCAGGTGCCAGGCGAACCCAGCGAAACGCCCTTTTCCAAAAGAACCAGATCGCGGCGAGCATCACCCATAGCACGCCACTCTTGGAAAAGATTCTCAGATACGCATTGGCAGCGCGGAACATCGTCCAAAGCTGATTCTTAAGGTCGAACGACGGGCGGATTCCCTCGTACCAATACGACGGGTCGTACCACGGTGGATATGTGCCCGGCACTGGCGCTGCAAATTCGTACACCGCGGGGTCTGAGAAAACCTTTCGCGTGGGATGCGCGGGAGTGCCGGTGCCCGCGGGTTCGCCCTGCCAATGCTCGGACAGCGTTGCGCGATTAATGTATTCCGCGTAGGCGATGCGCCCCACGTCCCCGGCCGTGAGCCTGCCCTTGTGCGCCGAAAGCGCATGAATAAATGGAAACGCTAAGCACGCAAAGATAATGGCAGCCAGCAATGTCCGAAGCGCCGCCGGCCGTAACGAGAGTCCAGATCGTCGCCCGAGCATAAACGCGCTGAACAAAAATACCGGAGCAACGAAAAACATCGCGGTCTTCGCAAGATACGAAAGCCCTAGCAGCGCTCCCAAAACCAGGAAAACCGGCCAGGAACCCAGCCCGCGGCGGATTCGCAAGAGCAGCGCGGTGGCGAGTAAGGTCAGTAGCGCCACGCACAGGTCGGGAGTCATCAAGGACGGCCCCAGCCAGAACTCCGCCGCCCATACGAATAAAACGCAACCCCAAAGCCACACGGCACGCTCAGACTCATCCTCTGAATCCGCTACTAACGAGGACGCCCCACGCCGCGCCAGTATGAATTCCCCCAGAAACAAATCGAAGGCCGCGATCGTGCCGATGAACAGCAATAAATTCAGCAGATGCACCACGGCGAATTCAAATCGCGGCGGTGGCGAAACGATGCGGAATTCGAGACTCAACAGGAATGGGTACAAAGGACTCCAATAGCCGCTTACCAGATGCGCTAACCCCGACCGCGCCCCGGCCCACCCAAGCTCGATGTACGAAATACTGTCCGGCGCGCAATCATGCCGGTGCGCCCACGTCTGCAGCAGCCCAATCAATAGCGCCGCATTCCAGAACAGCAAGCGGTCTGACATTTTTGCTGTAGGCGCGGGCGATGGGTTCATTTTTGAGGCAAGGCGGCGCGGCAATGGCGTTCCACGAACTTGACGTCCCGCTCCCTGAAGAGGCTTCCGTGCAAGGCTACCTGATTCCCACGATTCGGTGATAGTGCAATTTCCACTTGGGGTGCAGGTACGCAAGCCATCGCATCGCGGAAGCTTCCGGGCCGCCTGTATATCCAAAGGGCGGGGGAAAACGATCGGGCCGGTTGGCAGAAGTCTCCGAGTGGCGGTGCGAAGCGCTGTCCCGTCGATCGCCCCGTCCATTTACCTACAGCGCGCCCTTCAGCACCTCGAGCCCGCTCTTGGATACCTCGAAGTCCTCCTCGGACTTGCCTCCACTGAACGCCGCGATGACATAGCCGGTCTTCGCTTTGGCAATCGCGCCACCTTGCCAGCCGACCTCACCTGCCATCGGCGGCCGCGTGGCGCCGCCGCTATTCTGCAGCGTGTCCGCCATCTCCGCTGACTTAGCGTAGGCGACCCCCAGCAGATTGAAGCCGGTATTGCCCGTCGAAGGAGGTTCTTTCATTCGGCCCATCACCACCATCTTCGAACTCCACGACTGAATTGTGTCACCCTCGGCGTACGCGACCACGCCGACTCCTGTGATCTTGAGTTCCGCGGCACGCTTCTTCATCACGGCCAGCGCCGCGCCCGCCGTCACATCAAAATCCTTCGCGCTGCCGGGCTCCGCAACATGGCTCGTCCTTACGCTGTCCGTTGGAGAAATTGCTCTCCCCAAATATCGGTTACCTGCGCCGAGCATCACCAACAGAACCATGCTCATCGTTAACACGGATATTTTCATAGTTTTCCTTTCCATTGGCCACGCGGTGAGAAGATTCGGCCGGATTCGAGATTCACGACGGCAGCATACCATTCTAAAAAGTCGCTGGGATAATTCTCTTCGCCAGCTAAACTGCCTAAGCGATGCCCAGCTCCGCGTTCAAAAACCCCACGAAATATTTCCACACCAGATAGTAGATAATCAGCGCAAAGGGAAACGCAAACGGCGCGAACTGGAACACTTCGTGAGGAATCGTGAATTCCAGCAGCCGCGTGACGCCGTAGCCGCATGGCGCCAGCAGCAGCGGCAGCGCCCCGCCAAAGATCCCCAGTGAAAGACGGCGCTCGCCAACAAACGCGCGATACAGCACGTTCCACAATCCCCAGGCATTTGGCACCGCGGCCATCGGGAACACAATCACGCGCTCAATGGCAATTGGCCAGTTCCACGCATAACGAAAGACCGTGTAGCCGCTCATCACCACAAGCAGGAAAACCGTCGGCACGGCGATCGTTGGTGCAACGCGATCGTTGCGCGGGTGTTCGCGCAGACCACCGTAGAG
>CAYOOS010000077.1:0-12811 GCA_964405585.1 uncultured Acidobacteriaceae bacterium
AATCAGAATTGCCACGCTCGGGCCCCAGATCCAGGGAATCGCGCGGAAAGGATTGATTCCCCAACGCAGGAACCAGCGGGTCGGAAGCATTGTCGATCGAGTGCGAATACGTATAGGCCCCTTGAATCGCAAACCCGTGCGAGAACCGTTTCGTAACGTTCATCTGCAGCGCCTGATAAGTGGAACTCGCAATGCTCTTATAAAGTTCCGCCTGCAGAAATGCACTATTGTTCGTTGCGCTGAAGGGCAGCAAGCCGCTGCTCGGTCCCAACCAGAGGTTGCCGAACTGCAACGTCTGTTGTGTGCACGGTTGCGGTAACTGCTGATTCTCTGGATTATCCGGCACGCAGAACTGCTCCAGTGCCGAAACCAGCGCGGGCTGCGGCGGGTTCCCATCCACCAACCTCAACAGATGTGTCCCCTTCGACCCGATGTAATTCACCTCAAACAGCAGGTTTGGAAAAAATTCATGCTGAATCCCGATATTCCACGTCTGCGTATACGGCGTGCGCAGATTGGGATCAATCAAGAAGGGAAGTATCGGTGAACAAGGAACCCCGGCCGGCGGGCAATTGTTCGCTATCGGCGATGGCGTGAAGTTCGGCAATGCCGTTTGTGCGCTCAGCGAACATTGCGAAATATCCATCGGATTCTGATCTTGGAAGAACTGTAATAGCCCCCCGCACGTTTGCGTCTCCAGCATCTGGTACGGCGGGTCGCCTCGCAGCATGCTGATCAATTGCCCGAATACCCGGTCATGATAGATTCCGTATCCCGCCCGCACCGAACTCTTGCCATTCCGGAATGGGTCCCACGCCGCCGCCACACGCGGCTCGAGGTCATTCCACTCATTGTGATAAAGCGGAGCCTGCCCGGCGCCATCCCCCACTCTCACAAAAGTGAACGGTCCTGGCCCGTCTGGCGGAACCGTCAGTGTGGACAACAGATTGTTCACTTCCGTTGGTACTCCAAAAAACTCATACCGGAATCCATACGTGAACGTGACATTGGAAAGCAGTTTGTAGGAATCCTGTCCGAAAGCAGCGACTTCATGCTGGCGGAACTGCCGCGCGTCCGTGGCCGTGCGCGTCCCCGCGCTGTTGAAAAACTGCGCCTGCGTCTGCAAGTCCACGCCGCCCAGCAACATCCAGACCATGTTTTGCAGCGTGGGGTCATAATCATATTGCGGATTCCCGGTGACGGCCGCCGGAATACCAAAGTTTGAAAATACGCTGGTATCCATCATCGTCCGCGAAGCATAGTTGTTCGAGCTGTTCGAGTATGCATCGCGAAACTCCCCGCCGATCTTGATCGTGTGCCGGCTCAGCACCCACGAAAAGCTGTCCCCCGCCGTCAGCGTCCCGCTGTCCCGCGTCGACCCGCTGGTGTCTCCCAGCAAGATGCACCCAAAACCACCCAGGTTTCCGGGCAACGGATAGTCCATGCCGTTCCCCACCGCATCCAGCCCGGGGCTCAATGCATTGAATTGGCTCACCCCCGTGCAGGTCAACGGAAATTCCAGCCGGTTGAACCCCAGCCGCAGTTCATTCGTCATGGTTTGCCGGAATGTGGATGTCAGTCCAAGCGAGACATTGTCGTTGTGTTGGTCGGTGCTAACACCTCCCAATCCGGGGAGAAAATCCTGGTGGCGATAATTATTATCGGAATACTGGTTGTACGTGTAGCGCACGGAGAGAATTCCGCCGCCATGGAAATCATGATCGATCCGCCCCGTGATGTTATTCCCGTTGGATAGCGAGTGGCTCGGAAAGTACAGTCGCCCCCGGATTCCGTCCAGTATCGGTCCATTCGGCGCCGGATACAGGGCCAGGATTTTCTGCATCGTTGGGTCAAGCGTCAGAAATGTGAAATTGTTTCCTGTTTCACTGTATAGGGAGCCCGGTTGACTTACGTCGATTGGCTGTCCCAGGTAAGTGAATTGCCCCTTCTTGAACGCCTCCGTCGGAACGATGCTTGTGTTCAGCAGTGTGGTGCTGAATCGTTGCAATTCCTCGTTCACGAAAAAAAATGTCTGGTTCTTCCAGATCGGCCCGCTAACCGAATAGCCAAACTGGTTGCGCACGAACGGGTCATCGTTGCGGTCCGCGGCAAAGTAATCCTTCGCCGAAAGCGCCGTATAACGCCCAAACCAGTACGCGTCCGCGTGAAAATCGTTCGTCCCGTGTTTGGTGACGATGTCAATGATGGCCCCGCTGTTCCGCCCAAACTCCGGCAGGTAGCTGTTCGTGATCACCCGGAATTCCTGCGTCGTTTCCGGATTCAGAGAAGTCAGCCCTTTTGGGAATCCGCCAAAATCGGGATCGTTGTTGTCCGTGCCATCCAGCAGAAAATTGTTGCTGCGTTCCCGCGATCCGTTCACCGAAAACCCGCCAAACAGGGTGTTGCTCTGCACCACACCGGGCGACAGCAAAATCAGGGTATACGGGTCGCGCAGAATCAGCGGAAGGTCCGTCATCTGCCTCGAGTCCACCAGATTCCCCGTTTGCGCGTCGTTTAAATTGATCGGCGCCACGGCCTCGCTGGTTACCGTCACCGTTTCTTTCCCTGAGCTTACCACCAGCTTCGCATCCAGCGTCAGCACCGCGTCCACGCTCAGTTGCATCCGCGAAAACAGTACGCTCCTGAATCCTTTGCAATCGATGCGCACGTCATAAATCCCCGGGCTTAGGTTCGTGATCCGGTACGTTCCCGATTCATCCGTCTCCGCCGTTCGGCTGATTCCCGTGGACACATTCAATGCCGTGATCTTCGCGTTCGGCACCTCCGCCCCCGTACTGTCCGTCACCGTGCCGGCGAACGATCCCGTTTGTGCCAACGCTTTTGGCGCAAAACACACCAATGCCACTATCACCAGCAGAATTGCGCTCCAATTTCTCATTGGACGCCCCCTGATATTTTTAGACGTTCGGATGCGCTGGATGAACTGGGTCCGCCATACCCGCGAACTTTCCCAGCCCACTTCGTCCCTGCCTGTAAGCGAACACCCCCGTGAGCGCTCGTGGGCACAGCAGATTACTTCCCCCGGAAATATTCTGCTGGAATTTCCACCTTCAACCTCGAAACAAAACCATTGTACGCCCAACTCCCTTGTCTACGGCATTCTGAATCCACATTTTCTTGCTGCTTTTCCGCCGGTCCAGGAGGAAGATTCCGCTGAGTTTCCGCGGGATTTGGCACACTTTCCCTCCTTTGCTTTTGCCACCAACACCGCAAAGTGGTAAGAATGAATCTGAAGTGCCCGGTGCGCTCACCGGACCCTCCGAGGCCCTCCATGAGGCGCAGGCTGCAATCGAACCGCCGGGATTTCCTCAGAACTTGTGCTGCAAGCGCTTTGCTCGCGCCGGGAACTCGTGGCCTCTCTCCTTTTTTCTCCGCCCAGGAAAAAAACAAAGTCGTGATCGCGCGCGACCCCCTCCTTCGTGGCTCAGGCTCCAGTTCGGATTCTGCCCGCCTCTTGAACATGCTCGATCGTTCGATGCAGGCCCTCTTTGCCACCGATTCTCCCTTGGAAGCCTGGAAGAGAGTCGCCCGCCCCGGCGAAATGGTCGGACTGAAAGTCAACGCCCTCGCTGGCCGCAGCATTTCCACTAACGTGCTCCTCATCCAGCTCGTTTGCCAGCGTCTTCAAGACGCCGGCCTCCCCCAGAAAAACATCATCATCTGGGACCGCCTGAACGATGACCTCGAAAGCGCCGGATTTCGTATCGTCACCCATCCGGACCGCCTCCGTTGCTTCGGCAACGAAACGCTGGGCTACGAGGAGGAGCTCTCCATCTACGGAAGCGTCGGCAGTTGCCTTTCCAAAACCCTCACCCAGGTCTGCGATGTCGTCATCAATCTCCCGGTTCTCAAGGACCACTCCATTGCCGGTGTCACCCTGGCGCTGAAAAACATGTTCGGCGCCATCCACAATCCCAACAAGTACCACCTCAACGTAGGGGATCCTTACGTTGCAGACGTCAATATGCTTCCGCCCATCCGCCAAAAAGTCCGCCTGCACATCTGTGATGCCACCACCGCGCAGTACGAAGGTGGCCCCTCGTTCATGCCCCAATGGACCTGGCCCTGCAATTCACTGCTCATGTCGCGTGACCCCGTCGCATTGGACTACACCGGCTGGCAAATCCTCGAGCAGAAAAGAGCCGAACACGGTCTTAAATCACTGCGCGAATTAAACCGTGTGCCAAACTATATTGCGACCGCGGCCGATTCCAATCACCGCTTGGGCACGAATGACCCAAGCCAAATTGAAAAGTCAGAGGTTTGAGCCTCTTCAAGATGTTGCCTATGGCCAAACAAACCAATCTATTTAATGCAGAGTCGACGTGCTCCCCTCATGACCTTCAATGCGAAGCGCACGCGGCTGACGCCCTGCCCCGCGACTCCGTGCTCGATTCTTTAACGAATCTCTCGTCAGCCGAACGCGACCGCCGAGCATTCATCAAACTCGCCACCCTTCCTTGTCTCGCCGCCTGCGTTGGCGCCTGCGCCACAGGCTGGCCCACACTTGCTCGGGCCGCTGGCTCCTCGCCCGCCGAGGATTCTCGCTTCATCGTCGAAGCGCAGTTCTACGAAAAACTCCCCTTCAAGAAAACCCGCTGCAAGCTCTGTCCCCGCGAATGTGTCATTGATGATCGCGAACGCGGCTACTGCGGCGTCCGCGAAAACCGCGGTGGCACCTACTACTCTCTGGTCCATTCCCGCGTCTGCGCGGCACACATCGATCCCATCGAAAAGAAACCCCTCTTCCATTTTTGCCCCGGCACCTTAGCCTTCTCCGTCGCCACGGCCGGCTGTAACGTAAACTGCAAATTCTGCCAGAATTGGGACATTTCGCAATCCCGCCCCGAGCAGGTTCGCAGCAACTATCTGCCTCCCAAGGATCTCGCCAATCTGGCCCAGCAAAATCGCTGCCCCGCCATCGCGTACACCTACAGCGAACCAGTTGTTTTCTACGAATTCATGCGCGACGCCGCCGACGCTGCCCACGCTTTGGGAATCAAGAGCGTTGTCGTCAGCGGCGGCTTCATCCAGCAGGATCCGCTCAAGAAACTCTGTCCTTCCGTGGATGCCATCAAGGTGGATTTGAAATCTTTCTCCGAAAAATACTACAAGGAAGTCGTCAACGGTGAACTCAAGCCCGTTCTCGACGCCATCGTCACTATGCGCAAGCTCGGCATGTGGACCGAACTGGTCTATCTCGTTGTCCCCACGTTGAACGACTCCGACGCCGAATTTCGCTCCCTCGCCCAATGGGTCAAATCCAATCTCGGCCCCGACGTTCCTCTCCACTTCTCCCGCTTCTACCCGCAGTACTTGCTGAAAAATCTTCCCCCAACGCCCATGCAGACGCTCGATCGCGCCAAAGCCATTGCCGACGCCGAGGGTCTCCACTATGTTTATCTGGGCAATGTTCCGGGACATCCGGCGGAAAGCACCTATTGCCCCAAGTGCGGCCGCAACATCATTAAACGCGAGGGTCTAACGGTCCAGGAATTCCATCTAAAGAAAGGCAAATGCGAATTCTGCCAGCAACCCATCGCAGGCGTCTGGTCGTGATGCATTTTGACGCGCCCTTCGCGCGTTGGAGCGAGAAATCATGAGAAAAAGATTCGGCTTCGCAATTTTGCTCTTGTGCGCCTTCTTCGCCATTCAGCTTTCCGGCGATACCAGGTTAGCCGACGAGAAGCCCACGGTTCGCCAAGCCGCCGTTGCCGGCCAATTCTACCCCGCATCCCCCGAAGAGCTTCGCCGCATGATCAATGATGATCTGACGCAAGTCTCCGACCCCCCACTCTCCGGAAACTTAGTCGCTCTGGTAGCTCCTCACGCGGGCTACATTTATTCGGGCAAGGTAGCTGCCCACAGCTACGCCCTCCTCAAGGGCAAAAAGTTCGATCGCGTCATCGTCATCGCCCCCTCCCATTACGAAAATTTCCCCTTTGTTTCCGTTTACGACGGCGATGCCTATGCCACCCCTCTCGGCAATGTCCCTGTGGACAAGGAGTTCGCCGCAAAGCTCGCCAAATCAAATTCGCTCATCCGTCTCTCCACTCGCGGCCATACCCCTGCCCAGGAGCAAGGCGAGCACGCCCTCGAAGTCCAACTCCCCTTCCTTCAGAGCGTCCTCGGCGATTTCAAGCTCGTTCCCATCGTCATGGGCGATCAAAATTACGAAATCGAACGCGCTCTCGGTCTTTCTCTTGCCAAATTGGTGAAAGGCACAAGCACCCTAATTGTTGCCAGTTCGGATCTCTCGCATTTCCACACCTACGACGAAGCTTCCGAGATGGACCACAAGACCTTGAAAGCCATCTCGGATTGGGATTACCTCAGCCTCTCTCAGAATTTTGAACGTCGCATTTGGGAAGCTTGCGGCGGAGGCCCCATCGTCTCCACCATGATCGCCGCCGAGCGTCTCGGCGCCAATCAGGCCAAAATCCTCAAATACGCGAACACCGGCGACGTCACCGGCGACCACAGCCGCGTCGTCGGCTACGGTGCCGTGGCTTTCCTCCACGCGGATAAAAGCGTTGCCCAGGCCGAGCCTTTTTCGCTCGATTCAAAACAGAAAGACGCCCTGATCCAGTTGGCGAAGAAATCCGTCGAGACAGCCGTCCGCGAACAAAAAATGTACGAGCCGTCCGCCTCTGATTTCCCCGCATTTCAGCAGGAGCGCGGCGCCTTCGTCACCCTCACCGAAAAAGGTGAGCTGCGCGGATGCATCGGCTTGACCACGGCCGAAAAACCACTCTTTCTCGCCGTTCGAGATGCCGCCGCTCTCGCCGCTCTCCGTGATCCTCGTTTTCCTCCCGTGGACACAGCCGAACTCCCTGTATTGCAATACGAAATCTCCGTCCTCACTCCCTTTCACCACGTCTTGGACTTCAAGGACATTCGCATCGGCCGCGATGGTCTGCTGATGGTCCACGGCCGCAACGAAGGAATCTTTCTCCCGCAAGTTCCCACCGAACAAGGTTGGGACCGCAAAACCTATCTCGAGGAATTGGGTCTGAAGGCCGGGCTCTCCCGCCAGGCCTGGCAGGAAGAAGGCACCGATATCTTTGCCTTCTCGGCGGTCGTCTTCGGTGAAACCAAATCCCCCTCACCTTCTACGCCGGAACAGCCTGCCGTCCAAAAGCCAGCAGCCCGGCCAGGGCCGCCGGCGCCAGGTTCACTGCAGCCATAAGCCATGCCGTTTCCCGAAATCCGAAAACCGGCACCAGATACATGCTGAGTACCACCGCCCCCAGGCAAGCGCCCGTCAAATCCAGCGCGTAAAGCGTCCCCGGCCCCGTCCCTCTCATCCCCGAATTCATAAAAAAGATTCGCGTCGCCACGGCAAATTGGTAGCCGCCGAAAATCCCGCACAATACTCCCAACACGGGGAACAAAATCTGACTCGCCAAAAAAACGTTCGCAGGGTTCTTGATCGCAACCAATCCCTCAAACAGCACATAAAGCACGAGAGGCGAAACGCTCGCCAATATTTGCAGGTAGAACAGTCGCCGCGCGTCCCGCGTTCCACCCGCACTGCCGGCGCGGCGCAACCCCAACCAACTCCCCACCGCCATCCCCAACATGAATCCAGCGATGATGATCGCCAGTTGCTGGTACACGTATCCATAAATCGCCTGAAATGCCAGCAAAAGCAGCAGTTCCAGCCCCATCAAGGTGAATCCCATCGCTGCGGCACAAAATCCCGCGTTGGCTCGCGCACGATTTCCTTCTGCCGACAGCCCGCCCACAATTCCGACTATTCCCAGAAGCACAAGCGCGATCCCCGTTACCAGTGAACCAAAACGAATTGCCGCTATCGTCTGAAATATACGCCGGTACGCGTTATTAAACTTTGTGCTCCACAACGCCACGTCGAAATAGTACGCAATCGGCGTGAAGTCTCGGTTTGTCCGTGTCCGAGCCTCCGGCCGAATCTGCGTCTCCAATTCCAGCATGCGGTCCGGCATCATGCGATAAGGAAGATAGTTCTCGCCCACATATTGTGCGCGAATCCCGCGTGCCCGCATCCGCGTAATCAGTTCCTGCGCACTATTCGCCAAGCTCCCCGCATCCGCCGCCGCAAAGAAATGCACCGTGTCGCCCGGAATCGTCGCTACCTCCGGAAACACCTGCCGCAAAGTTTTGTCAATGCAACGCAGAAATTCCCCCAGGTCTGTGCTGATGTAATCCTCGGAACCCTTCAACTGAAATGAAAACACTCCCGTCTGCGTAAGCTTGTCAGCCGCCTCCCGGAAAAACTCCAGCGTGTAAAACCGGTTAAGTTGCGCCGTCTGCGGATCCGGCAAGTCAACAATGATTACGTCGAACTTCAAATCCGTCGTTCTCAAAAACAATCGGCCATCCATATTGTGCACATGCACTCGCGAATCCGCCCCCATCCCCGCCCATTCCGTGGGGAAATACTTCTTCGCCAATTCCGGCACTGTCGGGTCTAACTCCACGTAATCGATTCGCTCTAGGCTCGGATGCTCCAGCGCCTGCACGAGGCTTCCGTTCAACCCGCCCCCGATCAGCAGCAGCCTCCTCGGCGCCGCGTGCTGCAGCAATGCGAAATGCACTGCTTCCTCGGCGACCGCAGGGTCAGGCACATGAAACGCCGCCAGCCCATTCTCAAACAAGCTCCGTGTCCCTTCGGTTCGCACAACCGCCAGGTTTCCGTAAACGGAATTCCGCGCCGCCACTAGATCAAATCCACTCCACAGGCGACCCAGCGAAATCCTTTCCAGCCAGGGGCATCCGAACGGAATCACCAGAATCGCGAACGCCACAACCAGCGCCGCCCACACCGCGCTCCGCCGCCGCACAGAATCAGTCGTCAGGCTCGCGGCCCCAACAAAATTCAGCAAACACAGCAGCGCCGCGATTTGGAAGCTCGTGAAATATCGAATCAGCAGCAAGCTAGCGAGCACTCCGCCCAAGCCCGACCCCACCGCCTCCAAAAGATAAACGTGGCTCGATCCCGCCGTCGTCGATGTCCCCGCCTCTTCGGAAAAAAGCCGGCTGCCCGCCGCAAACAATCCACCAGAGAGTGCGCAAAAAGCGCTCAGCACCACCAACGATGTCAAAGCCATCGGCCCCGGCCCCAGTATTTCTCCGGGAACAGCTTGAAACATTTCCCTGCTAGCGCGCGCAAAATAAATCGCAACCGGAAACGCAACTCCAACGCAAACTTCAAGCCACGCCACCATCTGCCGGGGCGCCCGTGTCCGCGTCGCCCAGTGCCCCATTCCGCCGCTGCCGATCGCCGTCCACAGCAGCCAGCTCGCCAGCATCAGCCCCAGCGACATCTCGTTCCCGCAGAAAACCACCATCAGCTCGCGCATCAACACAATCTGCGCGATCACCGCCGTAAACCCGATCAATACCAGAACGCCACGCACAGTTGGCGAAGCCTTCCCCGCACGCATTGAATCAATCCGCGATGTACTTGAACCGTCCACGGAAGTAGCATTAGTCTCACAGCCGAGTGAAGTCAAACATGAGGTACAACATGTCCACTCCCGCCAATCAAGAATCTCTCAACTCCGCCCACGAACTCCCCGAAGATCTACTTCTCATGATCCGGGGCTTTCAAGAAAGTCGCGCGATCCTCACCGCCATCGAACTGAACATTTTCGCAGCCGTGGGCGACGGCGCCTCCGCAACCCAAGTCGCCGCCAAACTCTCCACACATCCGCGCTCCACAGAAATGCTTCTCAATGCCCTCACGGCCATGGGCCTTTTGACCAAATCCGGCGCCATCTTCCACACCACTCCCGTAACCGCCCGATTCTTCGCCGGCAAATCCCCCGACGATGCTCGCGCTGCGATGATGCATCTCGTCAACCTCTGGAATAGTTGGTCCACTCTAACGCAATGCGTCCGCTCGGGAACCTCTGTGGGACGTCGGGAACCTTCCACGAGCAGCAACGATTGGACGGAATCCTTTATTGCCGCGATGCACCGCAACGCTCAAGCCCGCGCTCCGCATGTGGTCAAGACCGTCGGCGTACAGGGCCTGCACAAAATGCTCGATGTCGGCGGCGGTTCTGGCGCCTATTCCATCGCCTTTGCCCAAGCCAATCCATCCCTTCAAGTCGAATTGCTCGACCTTCCCGACGTTCTCCCTATCGCGCAGCGCCACATTGATCAGGCGGGCCTCGCCCAGCGCATCAAACCGCGCCCCGGCGACCTTCGCACCGATCCGCTCGGCCAGGGTTTCGATCTAATTCTCATTTCCGCCATTTGTCATATGCTAGGGCCCGACGACAATCGCGACCTTCTGAAACGCGCTCACGCTGCCCTGGCCTCCAACGGCCGCATCGTCATCAGCGATTTCATTCTCGAAGCCGACAAGGCGTCCCCCAAGCAAGCAGCTCTCTTCGCCTTGAACATGCTGGTCGGCACCCGCGACGGCAGCACCTACAGCGAAAACGAATACGCCGCATGGCTTCGCGAAGCCACCTTCCAAAACATCACCCGCGTCCGCCTCCCCGGCCCCGCCCATTTAATGCAAGCCACCCGCTAATCCATCCTTCAACCTGTAGCGCAGAGAGAGTCCGCGAGCCCTGCGGCTTTTCTCTTGGGTTCTTCTTGCTGATGTAGGGCCCGCCTTCTGAGGCGGGCCGCAAAGTGGAGGCCGAGCGAGGCCCGACCCGATCCGGACAAATTCATACGATGTAGTGGGTTCCGGTCACATTTGGATCTGAACCAACTCCATCCGCCCCGTACCGCGCACCGAAAACCCGTCCATCGCCATCATCCCCGCCGTAACCACCCCAGTGCGCACAAACGATTTCTCGCAGTCCGCCGAAGATGGCCCCCGCATATTCCCTTCCATGAACGCCAGCCCCGGGCACCTCGTGCAGGTTCCCAGATGCGCGCACGACGAGCATGTCGAAAGATGCTTCGCGCGAATCCCGCGAACGATCCTCAGTTCCACCGACTCCGCCCAAATCTCCGCGAACGATTGCCGCCGCAAATTCCCGCAAACCAGCGGAAACTGCACACAAGGATAAACTTCGCCCAACGGCGAAACATAACACGATGTGTGGCCCGCGCTGCACGGAATCCCTTCGCGAACGTCGTCATCAATGCTGGCGGGCGGCGCGCAAAACTCCCCCACATCTCCCACCAACCGCTCATCCCGGAAAACCGTGCGAAGTTCTTCACTCGGCGCCCGCATTCCGAGAATGGACGAATCACCATTCAGCATCGGCGTAATCGTTGGGTCCAGCGTATAGTGCGCGCCCGTTTCCGCTGCCAATTCCTGCACCCCTGCGTAATCTCCCGCGTTGCTCCGCATCAAGACATTGGCAAGCGTCACCTTCAACCCCGCCGCCCGCATCAGCCGAATACCCTCAAGTGTGCGCTTCAACGATCCCGGCAATTTCGTGATCACATCGTGAATTTCCGCCTTGTGCGAGTACACGCTCACCTGCACCTGCTCCACCCCGGCCTCCCGCATCCGCCGCGCTTCCTTCTCCCGCACCAACACCGCATTCGTCTTTAGTTTCAAATTGAATTTCAGCTCGCGCGCATACTCGATAATCTCAAAGCAGTCCCGCCGCAGCAGTGGTTCGCCCCCGCTGATCGTCAGAAAAAATGTCCCCGCCTCCGCGAATTGCCTGAGAAAACTCCGGATCTCTTCAGTCGTCAGTTCGTCTTTTCCATCGTGCTCCAGGTAGCAGTGCTCGCACCGCTCATTGCACCGGTACGTCACGTCCAGGTGCACGCTCAACGGTACACCCAGCGCCAGCGCCCTGCGATTCACTTGTTCCATCAAGCTCATGGTTTCTTGTCAGACCCTGCGTTCGTTTCCACAATCGGAAAGTCCGCCAGCAACAAAATGCCGTGCCCTGCTAACTCCTTCACGAATTGCTCCGCATCCTGCAACGCTTCCCCAAGTTCCACATCAAACTCCGGGCAAATCTGTTCTTCCACAATCCTCGTTAGCGGCGTCCTGCCGTCAGCCGCCTTCCAGATCATCGTCGCAACCGGGTTCAGGTTGAACAGCGTCGAATCCGCCGCCGACATGATTACCATCTCTTCCCCCAGTTCTCGTGCCGCCACGCTCCGGCTGCGCGCTACGTAGCATTCCTTCATCGAACTGTCTCCCAGGCGCGCGCATCGGGTGTGAATTCCATTTCCATCACTTCCACGCTCGACGCAAAGTGCACCACCGCGTCGAGCACCCGTTCCACCAGTTCATCATCCTGCGTGAAAAATAGAACGTGCCTCATCAAGGCGCGTATCGCGTCGGCCCGCTTCACCGGTCGCACCCGATTCTTCTGGCTCTGTTTCAGCAGGCACACGCGCTGCACCGGCGCCGATGCATTCGCCCCCGGCCGCGCCAGTTCACCCGCAAACGGTGTGCCGTACGCCCGATAGCCGTTTTCGGTTTTCCGTACATAAGAGATCTCATCGGTAAGAACCACGGCGTCGCCTGGTGCAAGCCTCACGGTCGTCGTTTTTCCCGCCCCGGAAACTCCCGCGAACAGAAATGCTCGCCCGTTCCGTATCGCGCTCGATGCGTGCATCTGAAAGCCGCCTTCCATCGCCAGCAGCAGCGAATGCGTGATGCGCAGCACGGAATCAATCGAGTACGGATTCGCGCATTGGCGAATCCAGCCCTCCCTCCGCTCCAAATCCCATTCCGCGCGAAAGTCTCCGCGCTGCAGGCACCACGTCGAACCTCGCCTGATAACGCTGACGTCCTCGTCCGACGGGACACGTTTTGCCGTCAATTGAACTTCAAATCGGCACGCCGGTACCGCACAGGGATTCACAA
>CAYOOS010000078.1:0-12747 GCA_964405585.1 uncultured Acidobacteriaceae bacterium
TTTCAGAGCAGACTTACATCAGATGGTGTTGCATCGACCTGTCGAATGCACCCGACTTACCGGGACTTGTTCCCCGAATGAAAGGGGTTCACGTTACTGTAACTTCGTTCCATGGTATTTACGTCTTAGTAGTGAAACTCCGCTAGGAGTTGAATAAGTGTAAAACAAATTCTAGTGCTCAACATGTCCTTCGCGTGACACCAGAGCACGAGTATCAGGAGGAGTTCTATATGAACCGAGTGTTCATAACTCTGTTTGCGCTCGTACTTTTCGCTTTAGCTCCGGCTCAACCCCAAGAACCCCCTAATGTCCAGAACCCGTCTCGGTGCAGCCTGACCCCGCCTCAGGCTCCGGCGATTCGCGGCAGTGTCAAGCTTGGAATGACCACGCAAGAACTTCTGTCTGTCTTCCCCGGTAGCAGCGAAGATATCAAACGCGCATTGGATACGAGTGAGGGTTATCCGACTTTTGGTGTCGCAAAAATGGGCTTCTACACTGCGAACGATAAAGACAGGTTTGCGGGCATTCAGGTAATTAACGTTGTTGCGTTTGATGGGCGATTGACAGAAATCATGGTTGGTTATCATACCTACCCGCGTGGGCCGCGATGGCTTAAAGTGGACGACTTCATTGCGAAGCTGTCGGAAGCGTTCACTCTACCATCGGCGGGGAACTGGAGCCTTACAGGAGACACCGACCATGGCCCCAAGAGCCTGACGTGTAGTGGATGGGAGATTCAAGCTTCGATTAGTAACGGCGAGGGAGCCGGGACGCTTAGCTTGCGCAATTCCGCATACAAAGCTGTCGTCCAGGAACGGGCCGCAGCAGATGCAGAGAGGAAACGGAGGGAGTTCAAGCCCTAGAGCTGACGCGAGTATTGGGAGGAATCTCCATTCTGTATCTTCTCGGCCTTCTGAATCAGTCCTGGGATCTGAGTCTCGTCCCACCATATGCCTGGTAAACGCATTATAAAAGGGCGCCCCTTTGGAGTAGGTTCTGATCGTTCGCATCATCACCTACAAGGAGCGCCCTCATGAACGATGCCAAGTATATTGGGCTGGATGTGCATCAGGCAACGATCTCCGTCTCCGTTCTGGACTCTGCAGGGAAGTTGGTAATGGAGGCCATTCTTGAAACGAAGGCAGAGACGGTTCTGCAGTTTCTGGGTGGCCTGCGTGGCAGTTTGCATGTGACCTTGGAAGAAGGAACTTGGGCCGCCTGGTTGCACGATCTGCTCCAGCCTCATGTCACGCGAGTGCTGGTCTGCGACCCGCGCAAGAATGCCCTGTTGAAAGCCGGAAACAAGAGCGACCGCATCGATGCACGCAAGCTGGCCGAACTGCTGTACATGAACAAGCTCAACCCGGTGTACCACGGCGAACAGGGCATCCGCACTCTGAAGGAATTGGCCCGCAGCTACCTGACGATCACTCGCGATCTGACACGCGTGATGAGTCGAGTGAAAGCGATTTACCGAAGCTGGGCGATTCCTTGTGCCGGCCAGCAGGTGTATGCGCCCCGCTACCGTGCGGAATGGCTGGCGAAGATCTCGGAGGCCGGTGTGCGCCGTCGCGCCGAACTCTACTACCAGCAGTTCGACTCTCTAGCGGCGTTGCGTCAGGGCGCCCGCCGGGAACTATTGGCGGAAGGCCGGAAGCATCTGAACACGAGGTTGCTGCAGCAGATTCCCTCGATCGGCCCCATTCGCGCCGTTCTGTTGCTTGCGCTGATGCAGACACCGAACCGCTTCCGGACCAAGCGCCAACTCTGGGCCTACTGTGGTTTGGCATTGCGGACCTACACCAGCGGGGAATATCGCATCGTCGGCGGCCAACTGAAACGCTCGAAGAAGGTCCTGGCCATCCGTGGCTTGAACCGCAACCACAACCACGACCTGAAAAATATCTTCAAGGGTGCCGCGACGCGAGCCGCCTCGACGGCAGGACCTTTCCAGGACTTTTACGAGGCCTGCGTCGCCCGGGGTGTGAAGCCGCATTTGGCACGGCTCACGTTGGCGCGCAAGATCGCGGCCATCACTTTGCTCGTTTGGAAGAAAGGAGTTCGTTTCGACGCAGAACATCTGAAACAACAAGCAGCTTGAGCGTCGGGTTGCGGACCGCCCTTTGCTGGATTCATTTCTGGTGATGGCTTTTCGGCTCTTCTGACGCTTTGGTTCGAGGGTGAGTCTCCATTAGCGCGTTAGGCGGAGAGTGTGCTCCGAGCACCACGAGTCTCTTGGTAAACTATAGGCCCCCTCGGATAACCAGAAAAAGCTATAGGCCTCGAGCCTCAGATAGAACCGTGGTTGACAACATTCAACCGCACAGCTTGTCTTGCTTCAGAATCTGAAAGCGCCGTCACGACAACAGAATGCATCTACGAAGAGCGCATGCCCCAGAGCCTCTCAACATGACTTGGGCTGGAGAGCGCAGCGAACAACCTCGCTCCTTCCAGTCGCCGGAGATGTTTTTTCTCTTGACTCTCCCCTTTATAGAACGCGCTAACCTCCCAGGTTGTTGTTGGAACGGGCGATTCGGAGCGATGCTGGGGCGAATTGCACTGCTCCCGGTTCCGACGGGATGGGAAATGATGGTCCAGTTGGCAGGAGATCTGGTCTCTAGCCAATTGGGAGAGGGTGAGGTGTTCCCAAAAGCGACCCGGAATGGAATGATTGTGCACTGTCTCAGTGCGGGGGCGCCACGCTACCAAATGCCTATGAAAATGCTTGCAGACGCTGTCGGACTGGGAGCCAGGTGTACAATGGCCCCGTTCTTTAACTTAGAGAGCAGATTCCCGATAAAGTGAAAGAATTCATCCTCGCGGTCATTTTGGTGTTTTGGCCCATGCGGGAGTTCGCGCAGACCTACTCAACTTCCTTCCCACTTATCGAGAATCCTATTTCGGAAAGAGGCAAGTGGGCCGGAGGACAGTCGGCCGGTGGAAATCTTTGGGGCGACGTGCGGACTAGCGGCGGAATGGCCTTTGGCGTAAGCGAGCCGACGACCTTCGGAGATCCCACGGCGATTCTTACTGGTTCGTGGGCTGCAAATCAAGAAGCGGAAGCGACTGTCAAGATCAACAGCACGCCGACGGTGTGCTGCCACGAGATCGAGGTGCGCCTGCGCGTGACCATCAGCGCCAAAAGCATCACAGGTTATGAGGTCTACTGCAGCATCGTGCCCGGAAACAAATACTGCCATATCGCGCGATGGAGCGGGCCGAACGGACTGTATTGCAACATCGAGCGGGCTTCGCCGAGCATCATCCTCGTGGACGGAGACGTGCTCAAGGGCACGGTGACGGGTTCAAATCCGGCGTTGATTACAGGCTATCTTAACGGGGTGAAGATCATGCAGGTGTCCGACACCGGAAACGAACGCGGTGAAGGGACGGATTGCGGGCCAGGGCGGCCCGTGTTCACTTCTGGCGCGCCGGGCATCGGCTTCTATGACAACCAGAACGACAATCAATGGAACTACTTCGGCGTGGCGAAATTTAGTGCGAACGAGGAATAGGTCAGGACCGACGCATAAACCCGTAGAATTGAGTGATTCAAATGACAGGCAGCCCGATCACGGAGGATGAAGATGGCAGCGATCACAAGGCGTCAATTCAGTCAGACTATGGCGGCAGCAATTGGCGCGAGTTGGAGCCCCGCTGTTCTGGGGGCCAGTTCATATCAAGGGGTGCAACAACCGGCTCCGGCCGGGTGTATCACGGATGTTCCGGGGATCAAAGCCGGTCATTACACGGACGCGCGCCGGCCTACGGGTTGCACGGCATTGCTATTTGAAGGCAAAGCTACTGCGGGCGTGGACTACGACGGCTCGGCGCCCGGGTCCCATTTGGGAGTGATGCTTCAGCCCGTGAGCCCCGTCGACACGATCCACGGAATCATGTTGTCCGGTGGTGGACCCCTGGGCCTGGCGGCGGTAACAGGAGTGAACCGCTACCTTGAGGAGCGCACGATCGGATTGGATTGGGGAATCCCCAACGTCCGAATTCCGATTGTGATAGGTGCGGTGATTGACGATTTGTCGTTGGGAGATGGGAGAATTCTCCCGGACGCAGAGGCGGGGTATAAAGCGTGCAAGGCGGCATCTTCGGCGCAATTGGAAGAAGGCAATGTTGGCGCTGGTTCCGGGGCGACGGTCGGGAAAATGCTGAAAAACGAGGGTTACAAAGGAATGAAGGCCGGTCTGGCCACATCCAGCCTACGGCTTGGTGAGATTATTATCGGCGCACTGGTAGTGGCGAATGCGGCCGGTGACATTTTGGATCGGCACACCGGGAAAATCGTCGCCGGAGCGCTGCGACCGGATGGCAAGGGATTTGCGAGTCTCAGTGAAACGCTCAAGAAGCTGGCTTCGCGTGCCGATTCCGCCTCGTTCAAGCTCAGCGATGAGCCCTTTCATAGCACCACCCTGGTTGTGGTTGCAACGAACGTCTCGTTCACAAAGACCGAGTTGACGAAGATTGCTATGATGACCTCAACCGGGGCTGCGCGAGCGATCAATCCTTATCACACCACCGGCGACGGTGACTCCACTTTTGCGGTGTCAACCAACAGGATACATTCCGAACTTGGAATATCGGTAATCGGGGCGTTGGCAGCGGACCTGGTCTCCGAAACTCTGGTTCGCGCGGTCACCTGCAGTAAGACAGCGGAAGGGTGGGTGGCTTTGCGTGATTTGCAGTTTTAGTCCAGCGGGGCGCGGCTGGCGGTGGCATCTACAACTCCAACGACATTGAAGATCCGCGGTTCGCTCGTGGGCAATAGCGCTCAATCCCCATAACTCCCTTGTGCGCCGAATCGTCCATATTGGTGCTGAGACCAAGTTGTCCGGTTTACCGACTCCATGATTGTTCTTAGTCAAGAGGGCAAAAGTTTCCGACGCGCTTCGGAGGAGAGCAGGGATAATTTTTTCTCACTCTTCCTCGCGGGTACCTGCAACTGATACTGGGGCCGACAGAGTTTGGCGGGCTTTACCAGAAATAGACAGCTAGGATTTCGGGAGCACCGGGAGCGCCTGCGACAACTTTGGCGGATAGCACGATCTGCATATTTTTTTGCTCCCACCCGCTAGGCGCGTTCGCCACCACTGCGTCAATGCATTCGGAGGATGTAACGCATTCCGCAGCGGCTATTGTCCCCGCAGAGTTGATGCCTCCCAGTGCGAGGAATGGCTGACCCGTGCCCTTTTCGAAAAACCGCGTGATGAGCGCGTAATCTCGGTCCGCCGGAGCCTTGAGAAGAGTCTGGTCCAGAACCGTCCAGCTTCGGAACGGCGCTGCCTGTTCCCGAATGGACCAGTTCTCTCCGCGCACCCGGTCAAACACATAGCGGAGTTCCTTTGTCATTTGAATGGTCCACTGATTCGAATAGGCGCCGACCATGATAGTGGGAGACTCGCGGACATCCGTAAACGACACAGCTTCGACCGTCCGCATTAGTGTTGCTTTACCTCTTCGCCCTAAAAAGGAAGAAAGCCGCACGGTGACCCCGGTCTCCTCTGGAGTGACAACCTGGATCGAATAATCCGCGTTTCCAGTTCCACCCGCGCCGCCCGTGAACGAGGGCCGTTGCAATAAGTCGTCAGCGCTGGTCCGCGCGATTCCGCCAACGCACAGCAGAACGGGAGGAGAAGCCTTGACCATCGGCCTCCAAAACCGGTCAAGCGAACTGGGAAACAAAGTCTCTCTGATGCCGCGAGCGCCCCAAACCGAGAGCACGAGAACCAGCCCGACTACTAGCAAGGCCCAGAAATATCGGCGCGGGAAAGTCTTCGTCCCCACAGCCTCGCGCGCATGCGGAAATGGCGGGAAATGGAACACCGGCGTATAGGACCCCAGCGGCAGTTCAATCTGCACACCCCCGGGAGATGTCAAGCTGGCATGATAGCGCCCGAGCCGCTGGCGAACTTCTTTTGCGGCAACCCGCACCACCGAATCTTCGCCAGTTTCATAAGCGGAAGGACGGCCAAATAGGGTGACCCCTAGCAAGCGTTCCTTTAACAGTTCGCTGTGTCCCGCCAAACTGTTTTCTACGACATAGGCTAGGAACTGCTGGCTGCGTTTGCTGCCGAGAAAGGCGGCGCTATGGAGAATCGTCTGAAGCTCTTCCAGGATTTCAGCGCGCTGGGCAGCCGAGTAGCTCTGAGCGACAGGATGAACCGGGGTCGGAACCGGGGAAAGCATTAGTTGAGGTCATTGTATTCCCAGCAACTTACAAAGGCAACATACAGTTGCAGCCCTTGACCATTGAAATCTAACAACGTTTAACACTGTTAAACCACTGTGCCATACCTTGCGCAGCCCGAATCCACGGCGCAGGCTCAACTCAACCCTGCAGGTCAACGCTCCAGGTCGCCTTCTAGCAGTTGCAGAGTATCGACAAGGGCTTCCGGCTCCTCAGGGGGGTGGTCCAAGTTAGTGAAAGATAAAGACATTCGAAGAGGGGAGCTAACTTTGATAGTACAAGTATCTCAAGGACTCAAACGGACGTGCGCATTCGCCGCGCTCGTTCTCTGCATTTCCTTGTTATTGCAACCCAGCCTTTCGGCTCAATCGCAGTTCGCGACGCTCAGCGGCTCAGTCACCGACTCCAGCGGCGGCGTGATTTCCGGCGCTAGCGTGACCGTCAAACTGGCACACTCCGAGAACACACGAAAATCAGTTACCAACTCGGATGGGTTCTTCAGCGTGCCCGCGCTGCCGGCTGGTACGTACGAGGTATATGTGGAAATGAAGGGCTTCCAAAAGTGGCATGCCACGGACCTTGTTTTGAATGGTTCAGACACTCGCACCATGAAGGTCGAATTGAAACTCGGTTCCTCCACAGAGGTTGTCGTTGTGGAGGCGAGAACCACTGAACTTGCCACCTCGGACTCCGGGGAAAAGTCCGCTCTGATTTCGTCCGACGACTTGCAGCATCTCTCCCTGGTCGGACGCAACGCAACCGAGTACCTCAAGATCCTGCCGGGGGCGACCCTGTCCAACAACAACTCTCTGAACGCGCCAGGTGATTCGGGCCAAGTCGTGCAAATGGCCCAGTCGCCGAAATCCCTCGGTGGCCAGCTCGGAAACGTCAATATCAATGGCCAAACTGCCGACGTCACCCAGGACGGCCAACGCATCGCCGACACCGGGAAGGGCACCTTTACGCCAGTCAACCAGAACCCCGAGATGATCTCGGAACTCAAAGTGCTCACTTCCAATTTTTCGGCTGAGAACGCAAAGGGTCCCGTGGTGGTGAATAGCGAGACCAAGGGGGGGACGAGCGATTTTCATGGCGCAGCCTACCTCTACGACCGAAATTCGGCGCTGAACGCTACCGATCACCACAACCTTGCGCTGGGCGTGGCCAATCCCAAGACGCCGAGCTCCTACGAGTACCCGGGGGCCAATGTTGGGGGACCGCTCATCATTCCAGGAACAGGCTTCAACAAGAGCCGCAAGAAGCTCTTCTTCTTTGAGGCATTCGAGTATTACAAACAGCAGCTGGATGCCGGCGTGGCGCGCGCCTGGGTACCCACCCCCGACATGCTCAACGGCGACTTCAGTTCCTTAGCCAGTTACACCGGGCCTAAGTCCGCAGACTTGTACAATGTCCCGACAGCGCCTGCACCTGGAAGCTTCCCGGGATACGACATTCGGCAGGCCGCCGGCTGCACCATCGCAGGCGGAGTCCTTTCGTCGGCTTGCATTTCCCCCGCGGCACAGATTTTCATGAAGGACACGATCCCTCTGGCCAACGCCAATCCCGTAACCAATGACGGCTACAACTATGTTCAGACCTTCACGACATCGGACAATTCCTGGCAGAACGTTACTCGCGAGGACTGGAACATTAGCGATAACACCAAAGTCTACGTCAGCTGGAGCCACCAGCAGGAGTCGCAAGTGTGGCCCGCGGGCCTGTGGGTGACTGTCGGTGACAACATGGTTCCCACGCCGAGTCCCATTGCCGGCAAGAACAAGTCCGACGTCTTAAACGGTACGTTTGTGCATGTGTTTTCGCCGACCATGACTATCGAGCTGCGAGCTGGATTCATGAAGTCGAGTCTGCTTAACACTCCAACCGACCTGAATAAATTCACTCGCTCCGGCACCGGCTACCCGCTTACCGGGGTCCTGAAAGACGCGGATATTCCGTCCGTCTCGAGTTGGTCGAGCACCGTACCGAATTTGGGAGACGTTGGCTACACCTATAACCCCAGTGTGGTTGACAACCAGGGCATTCCCAGCGCCTCCGCAAATCTCACAAAAGTCTTGAGAACGCACACGGTGAAAGCCGGCTTCTATTACGAGCACGCTTACAACAACCAGGACAACTGGGAGCAGTATCAGGGTACCTACCAGTATGCCGATTGGGGACCTCAGGCGACCGGAAACGAGTGGTCGGATATGCTCATGGGGATCGGCATGCAAGGCTACTATCAGCAGGGCCCGCCACCGATCGTGAATGTGGCCCAGAACATTGCCTCCTTCTACGCTCAGGACGATTGGAAAGTCACCCGCCGCTTGACCGTGAATATCGGTTTGCGTTTCGATCACTATCCCAAGCCGTACAATACCCCATTCGGCATGGCCATCTTCAATCCTGCGAATTACAATCCCAATGCTGCGGCAGACGTCAATACTGGCGTGGCTTGGCATGGCATTGATTCCAGCGTCTCGCCCTCGGGGTCTACGGTTCCCATTTTCTTCTACTCTCCGCGTGTTGGCGGAGCGTACGACGTGTTTGGCACCGGCAAGACCGTCATTCGCGGCGGGTGGGGAAAGTACCGTGCCTTCGATCCCTTCCAGTCGCGCAACTACACCGATCCTGCCGGAACCGCCATGGGCATTGTGGCGTGGGGCAACTGTGGATTTAACAGTTCTTACTGCCCCACATGGGAGTCCCTCGACCAATACGCTTTTACTCCCGAATTGGGCAAATCCGTCCTGCAAAATACCGCCTTCACCGTAGACGACCCGAAAAACAACGAAACGCCTCTGGTCGAAGCTTATAGCTTCACTATTGACCAGGCTCTGCCTAACAAATTCAAAGCTGAGATCTCCTACGTCGGGAACGAAGGGAAATTCATCGACACGGAGGCCAACGCTGACTCCGTTCCCCTCGGCACACTGAACACTGCCACTCCACCACCATGTCCGACTGGTTTCAACGTTACCCAACCGCAATGCGAACAGATTTACCGCCCCTATCCGCTCTACCAGGGCATCACCGAGGTTCGTCCCGTCTTTAAGTCGCGTTTCGACTCCCTACAGGCGAGCCTCATTCGTTACTCGGGCTGGCTGACCTTGCAAGCCAACTATACTTTCTCCAAAAACTTGGGCGACAACAACCTCGGTGAGGGCGCCCTGCCGGATTGGGGTGCCAGCGAACTCTATGGCTACTCCACGCTCAACCGCAGACATACTTTCAGCGCCGCGTATGTATTCGCTCTGCCCAAAACGAAGAGCAGCAACTCCTTCGTTCGCGGCGCTTTCGATAACTGGGAGATCTCAGGCATCACCCAGGTCAGCAGTGGCCCGCAGCTCAACGCTCAGTCCGGCGGTGCCGCTTTCCAATATAGTGCAAATCCGGTCCCGGCGGTGGGCACTCCAGATGTAACGTTGACCCCGTTGATTACTTGCAATCCGCGCTCGCACCTGGGACACGATCAATTCCTGAATCCCAACTGCTTTACTGCACCAGGGCTTGGGCAAATCGGAACAATGGCGACGCCCTACATCCCTGGCCCCATGTACTGGAATTCGGATCTCACCTTCCTAAAGGAGTTCAAGCTTGGCGAGCGTCAGAGGCTGCAATTCCGCTTCGCGGCCTTTGACTTCCTCAATGCCGCCCTCTTGTCCTTCAACGGTACATACACCTCGCACGACGAGAATCTCTCGGCGAACTTCAACGACCTCGGGCAGATGATCACCGGCACGAATTGCCCGGGCACGTCGGGTGGAGTCCGTTGCACACAACAATCAACCTTCGGCACCGCCGACACTCGTTTCGGACAGCGCGTCCTCGAGCTCGGTTTGAAGTACACGTTCTGACCGACACGTAGTACACCCCAGCAGGGGGTAGCCGTCACTGACTACCCCCTGTATATTCTTCTTATGTTTGCGGCCATTTCCCTATTTGTACTTTTATCACTTCCTCATCCCGCCTTTCCGGATACGCCTCGGAAGAGTTTCGAGGCGATTGCCAGAGAAGCCGATGCTGCGCGCCAAGCCGATCATCTGATTGACGCACTGAAGCTTTACTCAGAAGCTGTCCACCTTCACCCCACCTGGGCCGACGGCTGGTGGTGGCTCGGCAGCATTCTCTACGAGCAAGATCGATTCTCAGAGGCGCAAGCTTCATTCAAGCGTTTCATCGCGCTCTCTCCCAAGCCCGCGCCCGCCTATGCGTTCTTGGCCCTGTGTGAGTACGAAACACAAGATTACGCTCAGGCTTTGCACCATTTCGAACTTTGGTCGAACGCCGGCTCCCCAGGTAAGGGTGCTCTTCTCGACGTCGCAAGTTTTCATTGGGCGCTGCTCCTTACCCGCGCGGGACGCTTCAATGAAGCGCTCTTTCTTCTCACTACCAAGTCTAAGCAACGGGGAGCCACTCCCGTCCTGACCGAAGCCTTGGGTTTGGCTTCTCTACGCATGGCTTTCTTGCCAGAAGACTATCCACCGGAGCGCCGTGAATCCGTCTGGCTGGCCGGCATGGCCGCGGTCTACAACGCGCAAAGTGAGTTCCGGCTCTCGGACGCCTACGCGGAAAGACTCCTCTCGCACTACGGTCAGGAACCAAACGTCCATTATTTCCGCGGAATATTGCTGCGTTTTCAGGGAAGTGAGGATTCCGCCGCGGAGGAATTTCAGAAGGAACTCCAAATATCGCCTCGTCACGATCCAGCTCTTACGGAATGGGCTGCATCTCGACTCGAAGCTGGCCACGATTCCGAGGCGCTCTCTCTGGCGAAACGTGCCCTCGAGATCGACCCACAGAGTGCCAGAGCCCACTACATTCTTGGCCGGGCTCTGTTAGAAACCGGGTCGTTCCATGAAAGCGCGCAGGAGCTCGAGATCGCGAAACGCTTGGCGCCGGAAAGCTCGCGCGTCCGGTTCGCGCTTTCCACCGCTTACAAGCGACTGGGAAGAAAGCAGGATTCCGAACGCGAGCAGGCCGCCTTTCTCGCACTGAAAGACAAGGATAATGTCTTGGCCCCACTGGGCGACAAGTTCAAAGCGCCCCAAGCGACTGAGCACCCCCAATGATTAATCAGAAAATTGTCGTCCTGCTTGCCTGCTCTTGGGCACTTGCGATTTCCTCAGTCACGGGACATGGGAGCACGGCCTTGGCACAGCAGAAACCCCCAGCGACCTCGTCCCGCACCACACCCGATTTCGCTGCGCTGTCGGATGCTGCGGAGAAAGCGAGACAAGAAGGGCGAAACGATGACGCCATTCGGTTGTACCGCCAGGGATTGAGCGTGCAGCCGGACTGGAAACAAGGGCTCTGGTTCCTGGGGATGCTCCTGTATGAGAAGGAACAGTACGCCGAGGTCCGCGACCTGATGCGTCGCTTTGTTGCTGTAGAGCCCTTGGCTGGTCCAGGATGGGCTTTGCTTGGCTTGAGCGAATTTCAAACCAGAGAGTACCCTCGTTCTCTCGAACACCTCCAGCACGTCCGCGCCATTGGCCTTGGTAAACAGCAAGAAATGTCCGAGGCCCTCTTCTACCATGTCTCCGTACTCCTCACGCGATTCGAGCAGTACGATGCTGCCATGACCCTGCTTATGGGTTTGCGCAAGTCCGGGTCGTCTCCCGACTTGCTCGTGGAGCCGATTGGTCTGAGCGCTCTGCGCTATCCATTGCTGCCTTCCGAGATTCCCCCCGCCCGCAAGGAGATGTTCCGCCTGGCGGGTGAAGCGGCGTTGGCGGACGAATCGAATAGACGCGACGAAGCCGAAAAACTCTTTTCGGCGATGGCCGCTGAGTTTCCGAATGAGCCAGGGGTACATTTTCTTTTTGGTGTGTTCCTTCTGGACGTTCGCCCCGACGACGGAATCAGAGAGATCCAACGCGAACTGGTGATCGTTCCTTACAATCTAACTGCGAAACTGAGGCTCGCAGACGAGTATCTAAAGGAAGAGAAGTTCGATGACGCCCTGCGACTGGCGAGCGAAGTCGTTCAGCTTGACCCCCAAAACCCGAGCGGATTTATGGTTTTGGGCGAAGCACTGGTAGCAAAAAACGACTTGGATCGTGGGATTGCGGCGTTGGAAACTTCCCGGAAACTCAGACCGGAAACAGTGCGAACCCACTGGGATCTTCTTCGCGCCTACACTTCTGCTGGCAGAGCCAAGGATGCCAAGCGGGAGAAAGAAGAGATTGAACAGATCCTTCACCCGGTTGCGTCGCAATAGTGGTAACTGTTTGTCCTCCGAATCACGGAGCCTTAAAAGCCTCGCGAGTTATGCCGGGGACGCCCTCGTGCGCCGTCTCGTTCAGTTCCCAGACTAAAGCTAGCTCCCGCTGGTTTGTGGAACCACGGCCTCTACGTGCTTGGAACCTTTGCACGAAACTGGCGAGCAGTGGCCTACGCGCATAGGGCATGCTCAAAAAACCTCAAAGGAAGGAGAACTGCCCCAAACTGGGGGGATATCCTTGTTCGATTCCGGCCATAGGTCCTGGTAAAAGCGGTGCATTCGACAGGTCGATGCAACACCATCTGATGTAAGTCTGCTCTGAAAA
>CAYOOS010000079.1:0-12675 GCA_964405585.1 uncultured Acidobacteriaceae bacterium
TTGCCAGCCCCGCCAGGTACGCTCCGCGCAAGCCTTTCGTCTTTTCCCCTTCCGCGCGAATTCCCGCAATCGCCCCGGCCAGATCCACCTGCTTCAAATACTCTTCAATCGCTTTGTGGTCCACGTCCTTCGCAGCCACTCCTCCCGATTCCCGTATCCGCGCCGCGGCTGGAATCGTGTACGCCCCAGGCAACGGCTCATCCGAAAACCACGAGTCCGCGATAAATCGCCCCGTTCCGCTCGCGCACATCACATCGCCGCCCCACAACGTGTCCACTCCCAAAACACCTTCGGCCACCCACTTCGCCAGTTGATCCATCAGATCTCCTTTTCTTTTCGTAGCGACCCAAACCAAACGTACAAACACAGCGCTACAAAGAACACCGCCGATACAATCTGCGAAATTCCTTCATTTGCATAGAACGGCGTGCGGATCAAATCTTCCCGGAACTTCGGCAGCAGCCGCAGCGCCGCACCCAAAACCCCGCCTAATGCTCCGCCCGCCATCAACCCCGAAGCAATAATCACTCCACGTGTGCGTACTCGCTCGCCCGGCTCTCCCCCGAGCTTTTCCGACCGCTTGTTCACCAGATGCGAAAGGAATCCACCGGCCAGAATTGGCGTGGTCAGTTGCAGCGGCAGATAGATTCCCAGCGCGAAGACCATGGAAGAAAGTCCGAGCATCTCTAACACCACGGTAACCATGGCGCCCATCCCGAACAATATGTAGGGTGCTGGCTGACCGCTCATGAATCCCTCGACCACGGCTTTCAGCGCGGAGGCCTGCGGTGCAACCAACACCTGCCGCAGATCGCCGGGCGCAGCTTCTCCGAACTGGAAGGCTTTGGCCAGCAGGATAATTGCCAACCCCGCCGTGATTGCCGACGCGACGACCGCGATGAACTTTACCTTCTCCTGTGCCGAAGGCGTGGACCCGATCCAGTATCCGGCTTTCAGATCGGTAATGAATTGCCCCGACGCACATAGCGCCACGCACACCATGCCAGCCAGGGCCATCACGAAGAACATCCCGGTAGTCCCGGAAAGGCCGAACTTCAGCAGCACCACCGCCGAAACGATGACGGTCAGTAACGTCATTCCGCTGGCCGGGTTGTTGGCTGTGGTGGCAATGGCGTTAGCCGCGACCGTGGTGAAGAAGAATGAGAAGAGCAGCGTCAGCCCAATGCCTAATCCCACCACGGTCCAGGAAACATGCAGTTGCCCGAAAAATATGGCCACGGCGATGGCGCCCAGCAAAACGCCGAGCAGGATGGTAATGATGGAAATGTCGCGGTCGGTACGTTTCATGTCTGACGCTTCGCCGTGCCGGAAGGCGTGCAATGCGATGCCGAACGATCCGGCAACCACGCGCAACGACTTGAGAATGCCGACCAGTCCGGCGGTCGCGATGGCGCCCACGCCGATGAAGCGCACATAGCTACGGTAAATCTCCGCAGCTGTCATCTGCGAAATGGGGCTGGTGGCGGGATACACGCTGACGTTGCCCATGTGGCCCCCGATGAACCAGATCATCGGGACCAGCACGAAGTTCACCAGAATGCCGCCAGCGCAAAAGATCAGGGAAATGCGCAGTCCCATCACGTAGCCCAGGCCAAGGATGAAGCCGACGGCATCGAAATTGAAGACCATGCGCCCGCGCTCGGCCAGCGACTTCACCACGGGGAGGAACTGAAAATTCAAGTACTCCTTCCAGACGTGGAACGTGGTGACAAAGAAGTCGTAAATCCCGGCAATGATGGTGGCCTGAATCAACAACTTGGCTGGGGATCCGCCTTTCTCGCCAGTCACGAGCACTTCGGTGATCGCCGTGGCTTCGGGAAAAGGGAACTTGCCGTGCATTTCCTGAACAAAGTAGCGCCGCAGCGGAATGAGGAAAAGAATGCCAAGGCAGCCCCCGGCCAGGCAGATGAAGATGGTCTGCACCGGGTGCGGGTCGAGATGGAGAATGTATAGCGCTGGTACGGTGAAGACGGCGCCCGCCACTACGCTGCCAGCTGCGCCGCCCATGCCGGTGATGATCATGTTCTCCAGCAACGTCGAGCGCCGCCGATACATTCGGGCCAGGCCAATGGCAAGGACAGATATTGGGATCGCCGCCTCCATTCCTTGGCCGACCTTGAGGGCGGAATAGGCCGAAGCGACGCTAAAGATTACGCAAAACACTACACCCCAGAGGATCGCCCGCAGCGTCAGCTCCGGCTCCTTCGCCTCTGCCGCCACGATCGGCTGGTAAACCTCTCCCTTCTCCAGTGCCCGGTATGCATTACTCGGCAGCGATCGCTTCTCGGTTTCGCTCATCGCGCTCCACCCTCCGTCTGATCTTCACTCACTGTCGCGCAGTAATTCTTCACTTTGCTCTTAAGCCCAACGTCATAATGGCCGATCTTCCGATCGGCCACCATGGTCCTCAAACAAGGAATTCCTCGCGGTCAGTTTTGTGCATTATCTATTTCTTCTTGAACTCCTTACACCAAATGCGCTGCCTGCACCTGCGGCTTCGCCACGTCTTCCGCGACCGTGCTGCTCTTTTTCCCCGACCCGCCATTCACCCGAACTTCCGTCTCCTGCGCATCCACCACCGCAATCGCGGCGATGTTCACGATCTCTTCAACCTCCGCTCCGCGCTGCAGCACATGCACCGGCTTGGACATCCCCATCAATATCGGTCCAATCTTCTCCTCGCCACCAATCTGCGACAGCAGTTTGTAGCACGTATTCGCTGACGTCAGGTCCGGGAAGATCAGCACGTTCGCTCCTCCCCGCAAGTTCGAGAAGGGATACGTCTCCGCGATGATTTCCGGCACCACCGCCGTGTCCGCCATCATCTCTCCGTCAATCATCAATGCCGGATCGGCTTTGTGCACCAGTTCCACCGCGCGCCGCACCTTCTCCGCCAGCGGGTGTGGTGTGCTGCCAAAATTGGAAAACGACAGCATCGCTACGCGTGGCGTGACGTCAAACCGCCTCGCCGCCTCCGCCGCACACAACGCAATCTCCGCCAGGTCTTCCGCGCTCGGCTCGATGTTCACCGTGCAGTCCGCCAGGAAATACATGTCGCCGCGCTTTGTCACCAGCGCATACAATCCCGAAACCTTGTGCAGTCCCGCCCGCGGCTTGATCACCTGCAGCGCCGGCCGGATCGTGTCCGGAAAGTGCTGCATCACGCCGCCCACCAGTGCATCCGCGTCTCCCACCTGCACCATTACGGCTCCGAAAAGGTTCCGATTGTGGATCAGCTCCCTCGCCTCCGAAAGCGTCACCCCACTGCGCTGCCGCAATTCATACAGCGTCTGGATATACGCCTCGCGCATCGGCCACGTCGCTGGGTCCACGATCTGGATTTTCTCGAGCGGTACGCCCAGGTCCGCCGCCTTTGCTCGAATCACTTCGGTATCTCCGATCAACATCGGCTGCCCGATTTTCTCCTCCAACAAAATATGCGCCGCACGCAGGATTTTTTCGTGCTCGCCTTCCGGGAACAACACGCGCCGCGGTTTGTTCTTTGCCTTTTGAATGATCAGCCGCATCCGTTCGTGCGCCTTGCCCAGCAGCCGTTCCAGCCGCTCCCGGTATTCCTCCAGGTTCACTGGCTCGCTCGCCACTCCTGTTTCCATCGCCGCCTTCGCTACCGCAGATGCTTCCCACACCAGCACGCGTGGATCAAATGGTTTCGGCAGGATGTACTCCGGTCCAAACCGCATGCGCTCCACTCCATACGCATGGCACACGGAATCCGGCACATCTTCCTTCGCCAACGCCGCCAACGCGCGCGTGGCCGCCAGTTTCATCTCCTCGTTGATCGCCGTCGCGCGAACGTCCAGCGCTCCACGAAAAATAAACGGGAAGCCGAGCACGTTGTTCACCTGGTTCGGGTAATCAGAGCGCCCCGTGGCCATGATTACGTCCTTCCTTGTGGCCAACGCTTCGTCATACGTCATTTCCGGATCCGGGTTCGCCATCGCAAACACGATCGGCCGTGCCGCCATCGTTCGCAGCATCTCCGGAGTGAATGCGCCCTTCACGGACAATCCCGCGAACACGTCCGCGCCCTTGATCGCCTCCGCCAGCGTGCGCATCTCCGTCTTCTGCGCGAACCGCGCCTTGTACGGGTTCATCCCCTCCACGCGTCCCTCGTAGATGACGCCCTTCGTGTCCGCCATGATGATGTTTTCGCGCTTTACTCCCAGCCGCACGTAGTGCTCCGCGCACGCAATTCCCGCCGCGCCGCTTCCGTTGAACACCACCTTCACCTTATCGATCTTCTTCCCCACGATCTCCAGCGCATTCAGCAGCGCTGCTCCGGAAATAATGGCTGTCCCGTGCTGATCGTCGTGGAACACCGGAATCTTCATCGTCTTCTTCAATGTCTCTTCGATGTAGAAACATTCCGGCGCCTTGATGTCTTCCAGGTTGATTCCGCCAAACGTCGGTTCCAGCAACTGGCACACCTTGATCACGTCGTCGGGATTCTCCGAGGCCACTTCCAGGTCAAACACGTCCACGTCCGCGAACCTCTTGAATAACACCGCCTTTCCTTCCATCACCGGTTTCCCTGCCAGCGCTCCGATGTTTCCCAAACCCAGCACCGCCGTGCCATTCGAGACCACAGCCACCAGGTTTCCTTTTGCCGTGTATTTGAACGCGTCGTGCGGCTCCTTCTGGATTTCCAGGCACGGCTGCGCCACTCCCGGCGTGTACGCCAGGCTCAGGTCTCTCTGTGTGCGGCAGGGTTTTGTGGGGGATACTTCAATTTTTCCAGGGCGCGCGCCATAGTGATACGCCAGAGCGTCTGATTTCTGTATCGTCATATTTTTCTCCAAACTGCGGGCCCACAGGCGTGTGGGGAGGCGAGGCGAGTGCTTCCGTCCACCTCGAAGGCACGTCGTTCAACTTCCTATTTCACTTCTACCCGTTCAACCGAATTCCGTGTGGCACAGTCAGTGCTGACTGTGCTCTAGGGGTTCTTTACCACACCCCCGCATTCAAATACTCATGAATCGCTTTCGCCGCGCGCCTTCCCGCTCCCATCGCCAGAATCACCGTCGCGCTTCCCGTCACAATATCGCCGCCCGCAAATACACCCTTCCTCGACGTCCGCTGCGATTCGCCATCCGCCTCGATATACCCGCGCTTGTTCGTCTTCAGCCCCGGCGTCGTCGATTGTACCAGCGGATTCGCCGAAGTCCCCGTTGCGATAATCGCCACCGAAAGCGGCACCTCGAACTCCGACCCTTCGATGGGAATCGGCCGTCGTCTTCCTGAAGCGTCCGGCTCGCCCAATGCCATCCGCTGACAACGCGCGGCTCGCAGCCATCCGCGCCCGTCGTCGAGAAATTCAACGGGATTCGTCAGCACCTGGAAATCGATGCCTTCCTGCTTCGCGTGTTTCACTTCTTCCGCGCGCGCGGGCATCTCCGTCTCGCTCCGCCGGTACAGCACGTACGCCTTTTCCGCTCCCAGCCGCCGTGCCGACCGGATCGCGTCCAGCGCCGTATTTCCTCCGCCAATCACTGCCACATGCTTCCCGCGCAAACTCACCATCGGCTCGTCGTAGCGAGGGAATTCGTACGCATGCATCAAGTTGATCCGCGTCAGAAATTCATTCGCCGAATATACTCCGTTCAGGTGTTCTCCCGGAATACCCAGAAACACCGGCAATCCCGCGCCCGTGGCGATAAACACCGCGTCGAACCCTTCTTCCTCGAACAGGTCGTCAATCGAAACTGTTTTTCCTACCACCACGTTCGTCTCGAACTCCACGCCCATCTTCCGCATCGTTTCAATCTGTTCGCGGATTACCTGCTTCGGCAAACGAAACTCCGGTATCCCGTACACCAGGACGCCGCCAATTTCATGCAGCGCCTCGAACACATGTACCTGGTGCCCTCGTTGAATTAAATCGCCCGCTGCGCTCAGTCCCGCGGGCCCGCTTCCTACGATCGCCACTCTCTTGCCCGTCGCTGGCGCATTCGGTGCCAGTGGCGCTCCCGCTTTCTGTTCATAGTCCGCCACAAACCGTTCCAAATACCCGATTCCCAGCGAATCCACTTTCTTGTGCAGCAGGCAGAACCCTTCGCAGTGATCTTCCTGCGGACACACGCGCCCCGTAATCGCCGGCAGCACGTTGTCTTCGCGAATCTTCGCCGCCGCTCCCAGGTAATCGCCCTTCACGATCAGCTTCACGAAATCCTTTACCTTTACGCCCACGGGGCAATAGTCCACGCACGTCGGCTTTGCGCATTCCAGGCACCGCACCGCCTCTTGCCGCGCTAACTCCATCGAATAGCCCAAATTCACTTCCGTAAAATTCATTACCCGCAATTCCGCGGCTTGCTCCGGCATACCCTGTCGCGGGATCTTCATCCGGTCTTTCATCGGCACCGGGTTGGCGGACACTTCCTTCGCCGGACTCACGACTTGCCTCCCGCAATCACTACAGGCGCTTCATCTTTTGCGCCGCCTTCGCATGCGTGCTGGTATCTCTCCAGCGATTCCTTCTCCGCGTCGCGGTACATCCGGTTCCGCTGCATCAACACTCCAAAATCCACTTGGTGCGCATCAAATTCCGGTCCATCCACGCAAGCAAATTGACTTTTCCCGCCCACCTGCACCCGGCACCCTCCGCACATCCCGGTTCCATCAATCATGATCGGATTCAAGCTCACGATCGTCTTGATTCCGTGCTCACGCGTCAGGTCCGCCACTGCTTTCATCATCGGCACTGGCCCCACCGCCAGCACCAGTTGAATTTTTTCGCCCGCACCAATCAATTCCCGCAGTTTGTCCGTCACCAATCCCTTTTCCCCGTAACTTCCGTCGTCCGTCGTTACGTACAGCGCGTCGCTCACTTCCCTCATCTCTTTTTCCAGCAGCACCAGCTCCCGGCTCCGTCCTCCCAAGATCGTCAATATCCGGTTGCCCGCCTTCTTCAACGCCGCCGTTGTCGGATACGCCAGCGCCGTTCCCACTCCGCCTCCCAACACGGCCACGGTCCCGTAGTCTTCGATCTCCGACGGCTTTCCCAGCGGCCCCACCACGTCCAAAATTGCTTGGCCCTTTTCCAGCGCATTCAATTCATGCGTCGTCTTCCCCACGGCCTGCACCACGATCCGGATCGTTCCTTTTTCCCGGTCCGAACTCTCAATCGTTATCGGGATGCGCTCGCCTCGTTCATGCAGCCGCAAAATGACAAACTGTCCCGCCTGATGTTTCTTTGCAATCCGCGGGACATCAATCACAAACCGCTTGATCCCCGGCGCCAGGAACTCCGCATCCAAGATTCTGTACATGCCCACCCTTTCCTCTTTCAGGTTCTTCCCGCCACTTCACAATCTCTTTACACCGCCACCGGATCATCCATCACTCCCACTGGCGGCAATATTTCCGTTCCTTCGGACCCGCCCAGCGCCAGCCCAATGCTCTCCGGCGCGGTAATCAGCGCGCGCTTTCCCCCTGCTTCCAGGTACGCCAGCGCCGCTTCCACTTTCGGCCCCATGCTTCCCGCGGGAAATTCGCCGTGCATCAGGTATTCGTGCGCCTTCGCCCAGCTTACATGAAACAGCGGCCGCTCATTTTCTTTTCCGTAATTTAAGTACACATGTTTAACGCCGGTCGAAAACAGAAGCAATTCCGCCTCTAAATCCCTCGCCAGCAGCGCCGAGCACCGGTCCTTATCAATCACCGCTTCGCTTCCACGCAACCGCCCTGCTCGCCGCACCACCGGTATTCCTCCGCCGCCCGCCGCAATCACCACGAATCCTGCATCCAGGCATGCGCGGATCGCTTCAATCTCGTAAATCCTTCGCGGGTGCGGCGAAGCCACCACTCTCCGCCATCCTCGTCCCGCATCTTCCACCACTTTCCATCCAAACTGGTCGCACTTCCGTTCCGCTTCCTCTCGTTTATAGAACGGCCCAATCGGTTTATCCGGCCGTAGAAACGCCGGGTCGTCCGCGTCCACAATCACCTGCGTGATCAGGCTTACCACTTTTTGCGGCATTCCTTTTTCGTACAGCGTATTGTCCAGCGTTTGCTGCAGCAGGTACCCCATCGCGCCTTCGGTTTCCGCGCCACAAACATCCAGGTGCTGAGGCCCGATCGTTCCATTCGCTTTTTCCGATCGCAACAGTGCCTCGCCCACCTGCGGCCCGTTTCCATGCGTCACCACCACGCGGTCGCCCTTTTGCTGGACCGCGGCGATTCCTTCACACGTCTCCTTCGCGTGCGCCTGTTGCTCCTCAAAGGTGCCGCGCTCGTTTTCCCGCGTCAGCGAGTTCCCGCCAATCGCAATCACCGCAATCGGTTTCATCGCACTTCTCGCATCCCTCTATTTCGTAGGGGCGCCCGCCTCAGGCGGACGCCCCAATCGCCCAGACTCGAACCATCTAGCGTTACTTCTTCCCGTGTTCCTCTTCCTGTCCCGCCATCAAGGCCAGCAGAATCGCCTTGTGCGCGTGCAACCGGTTCTCCGCCTGTTCCAGCGCCACCGACTGCATCCCGTCCAGCACCTCGTCCGTCACTTCTTCTCCGCGATGAGCCGGCAGGCAGTGCATGAACAGCGCGTCCGCGGGCGCCATGTCCATCAGTTTTTCGTTGATCTGATATCCCGCAAAATTCCGGCGCCGCTCTTCGCTCTCTTCTTCCTGTCCCATGCTTGTCCACACATCCGTGTACACCGCATCCGCCGTGCTCATCACTTCCTTCGCGTCCTGCACCACTTCGATCTCTGCCCCGGTACTCGAGGCATCCGCCCTCGCTTCCGTCAATATGTCCGCATTCGGCTCGTATCCCAGCGGACAAACCATCGTGAAGTGCATGCCCACCTTTCCCGCCGCATGCGCCAGCGACAACGCCACGTTGTTTCCGTCGCCCACGTACACCAGGTGCAGCCCCTTCAATTCGCCTTTGGCTTCCTGGATCGTCAGCAGGTCCGCAATCGCCTGGCACGGGTGCAGCAGGTCCGTCAACGCGTTGATTACTGGTACGCGCGCTTCATGCGCCAGCTCTTCCAGCAACGCCTGCGAAAACGTGCGCACAATCATCACGTCCACCCACCGTGACAAATTCTGCGCCACGTCTCCCACGCTTTCCCGCTTGCCCAGCCCGATATCTCCCGGCGCCAAGTACACCGCATGGCCGCCCAACTGCTCGAAGCCCACTTCAAACGTCACTCGCGTCCGCAGCGACGGCTTCTCAAAAATCAGCGCCGCCATTTTCCCCTGCAGCGCCGTCACGAACATTTTCGGATGCGCCTTCACTTCTGCCGCCAGCTTCAGCAACCCTTCCATTTCCGTAATCGTGATGTCGTGCAGCGACAGGAAGTCCCGCTTATGCGCTCCCATCGCGGGTTTCAGATGCCACGGCGTTACCGTGGGCGTTGCGCCCAATCGTTTGCGGTACATGTGAGTCTCCTCTCAACCCACTTTCACTTCCACTTCCTTGCTCACGAATCGCCGCATCACGTCCGCCAGCGTCAACTTTCCGCGTTCCTTAACTTCATAAGTCACTCTTAGCGAGTCCTGCCCGATCGCAATCAGGTGCCGCAAATCAATCGGCGTCGCTATCAGCACAAAGTCACACGGTGTCCGCCGGATCGTTTCCTGCAGGTCCGCCAGTTGCTTCTCGCTGTAGCCCATCGCCGGAAGCAGCGCACCCACGTGCGGGAACTTGACGAACGTGTCGCGAAGGCTTCCCACCGCGAATGGCCGCGGATCCACCAGTGTTGCTCCTGCTCTCTGCGCTCCAATCACGCCCGCGCCCAGCGTCATCTCACCATGCGTCAGCGAAGGCCCGTCCTCGATCACCAGCACGCGCTTTCCGCGCAGTTTTTCCGCCCCTTCCACGATTACCAGCGATTCCGCTTCGACGATCTCAGCCTTCGGGTTCCGCTGCTGCACGTTTTCCCGCACGATCTCAATTGCTTCTGGCCGCGCCGAATCCACCTTGTTGATGACCACCACATTCGCGCGCAGCAAATTCACTTCGCCCGGGTGGTACAGCACTTCATGTCCCGCGCGGTGCGGGTCGACCACCACGATCTCCAGGTCCGGAAATATAAACGGCGTGTCGTTGTTCCCGCCGTCCCAGATGATTACGTCCGCTTCCTTCTCCGCTTCCGCCACAATCGCCGCGTAGTCCACTCCGGAATAGATAATCGTTCCGCTCTGCACGTGCGGCTCATACTCTTCCCGCTCTTCAATCGTGCACTCCTCGCGGTCCAGGTCTTCCACCGTTGCGAACCGCTGTACCCGCTGCTTCTTCAAATTCCCGTACGGCATCGGATGCCGGATCGCCACCGTCTTCAGTCCCCAATCCTTCAGCAGCTTCGCCACGCGCCGCGATACCGGGCTCTTTCCGCATCCCGTCCGCGTCGCGCAGATGGACACCACCGGCACCGTCGCCGCCAGCATCGTTCGCTCCGCGCTCAACATCTGAAAATCCGCTCCTGCCGCCAGCGCCCGCGACGCCAGATTCATCACCTTCACATGCGATACGTCGCTGTACGAAAACACCACCACGTTCACTTTCTCGTCTTTGATCAGCCGTTCCAGCTCTTCCTCCGGCACAATTGGTATTCCTTCCGGATACATCGGGCCGGCCAATTCCGCCGGGTATTTTCTTCCCGCTATGTCCGGTATTTGTGTTGCCGTGAACGCCACCACGTGGCTCCAGGGATCTTCCCGGTAACACACGTTGAAGTTATGAAAATCACGGCCTGCTGCACCTAGGATCACAATTCGTTGTTGCATAATTACCTCCGGCGAGGAGTCCCGTGGGACCTTTTAGAAGAGCCATGTGGCAAGGAAGGCCCTGAACGCAGTTCCAGTAATACACTCACCAAGCATGCAAGCCGAAAGCCACCCACCCGCAGCATGTCGTTTAAGTAATACTCTCTATTTAAATGACTTATGGAAGCCTACGGAAGGGAATTACCACCCCCGCCTCACCCGCCTGAGAATAGCGACCCAACCCTCCAACCCACCCTGCGCCAATCCACCCACCCCAGCCAGCCCGTCGCCCTTGTAGGCGCTCGGCATTAGCCCTGCCGATGAGGGTCCGAACTGCGAGGAATAAACACTGGCGAGGGGATGTGGACGGCAGGTGCAAAAATGTCGGCGCGCCGACATTATTCAAATATTTTTATAGCAAACCAAAACTCGAATAAGAGGGATTTTGTTGCAAAGCGGGAATGACCTTTAAAATCAGAGAGTTAGCGCGAGATAATTCGAATGAAATGTGGCTGATTCAAATGGGCCAAGTGCGAGATTTCGAAATTAGGGCTGGTTGTCGCGCTGAAAATCTGCGTCGGCAAGTCCCTGCTGAGGATTCCGTCCTCGTGTTGTGCCGTGAAACTTAGCCATGCCGGGGGCGTGCCACTCTCGATTTGTGAGGTGGAGTTTCCGATGCGAGTGGGACAGGAGCGCGGCTACTCCTCGCTCTCCCCGACACTAAAATACTCACAATCCGGGTGCTGAAACACCAGCGCGCTCACGCTGGCTTCCGGGTCCATCATGAATCCTTCCGTCAACTGCACGCCAATCTCTTCCGGCCGGAGCAGACTCCATATCCCCGCCTGGTATTCCAATTCCGGACAAGCGGGATAGCCAAAGCTGTAGCGTTTTCCGCGATAGCGCGACGTGAATCGCTGCGCCATGGTCATCTCCGCCGGATCGGGGAATCCCCAATCTTCACGGATTCTCCGGTGCAGCCACTCCGCGCAGCCTTCCGCCGTTTCGATCGCCAGCGCCTGCAATCCATGCGACTTGAAATAATATCCGTCGTGCTTGGCCTTCTCGGCGCGGTCCCGTATGTCCTCGCCGGCTGACACCACAAACACGGCCACGTGATCCCGCTGCCCATCACGAGCAGGCAGCACGTAATCGCTCAAGCACAATTGATCCCCAATCTTCTGCCGTCGGAACTTCCACGTGTGCACGGGTTCCGCGCCCCCCGGAGCAAACAGATGCAACGACTCGCCTTCGGCTTCCGCCTCAAAAAACTGCCACACCGCGCGCACCTTCATGAACGTCGCGGCTTCGTTCTTCACCTCTTCCATCTCGTTGAACAGCTCCACCGCTTTCTCTTCCCGCGCCGCCAGATGCTTCTCGAAATCTCCGCGATATCCCATGTGCCGTCCGTATAGCATGTATGGATTGATGTAACTCCACACCTCGCGCAAATCCGGCACCAGCCGCACCTTGCGCTCCAGGTATCCCACTTTTGGAATGAGCAGATCCGTCCGCACCTTCGGCGATCGCGTCACCCGCGGTTTCTCCGCAATCTTTACCGTCGTGGTCACGCTCACCCCATTCCCGGAAATCGCGTGTTCGCTCAACACGCGTTCCCGCGTCGCAGGGTCCATCAATTCATTCATCAAACGCAACCCCGTCATCGCGTCTTTCGCGTAGCACACCGTTCCGCCATAGCTCGGCGCAATCTTCTGTTGAGTAAACTTCGCGCTCAGCGCGGCTCCGCCCACCAGCAGCGGCACGCCAATCCCCGCGTCCTTCAAATCGTTCGCGGTAATTACCATCTGTTGCGCGCTCTTCACCAGCAGCCCAGACAAGCCAATCGCGTCCGGCTTGTGCGCCGCAAATGCTTTGATCAACTCTTCCGGCGGCACTTTGATCCCCAGGTTCACCACGTCGAACCCGT
>CAYOOS010000080.1:0-12665 GCA_964405585.1 uncultured Acidobacteriaceae bacterium
GCGGAATCCATCCGCCAGATCGCGCAGCCGGCGGCTGATGCGGTCGTTGTCGCACTACCGCGCGAAATCCTTCAGCAGAAAAATGGCATCGCCCTGAATCGTGGCAATGTTCGCCAGCGCCTGTTCCGGCTGGTCGGAATTGTAGAGCGCCGCGCCCCCCGCTTTTCCCAGCCCTTCCGTCACGCTCCAGATGTACAGCGGCACAGAAAGCTCCTGCGCCACCGCGCTAATCAGTTCCAGGCAGCGTTGCTCCTCGCTCGTTTCCACCGTAATGATGGGGCTGCGCGAATTGATCAGGAGGCACAGTTTCTCTCGCTGTGCCGCCGATGCGGAAGTCTGCGTCGTTACCGCAGGAATCGTGCTCGTTCGCGCTGGTGCAAGTGGATGCGGGACCTGCGAAAGCGGTTTTGGATCGTTTGACAAAGGCATTGGTCTCGATTCAAACTAGAAGTTTGAGCATAACGCTTAAGGAGCAATAGATGGCCCAAGGTCAGCCTACCAAAGTAAAGAAGAAGAAGAAGTCCGTTTTAAAGCGTGCGGCGCAATCTAATCAACGCGCCGAAGTGAACCGCAACAACCGCACCCGCGTCCGCACCATGATGAAGCGCCTGCGCATCGCCATTACCGCCGGAGACGCCACTGCCGCAGCGAATCTTTTGCAGCCCACGGTCTCTGCGATCGACCAGGCCATCAGCAAGGGCGTGCTCCACGAAAACACCGCCAACCGTTACAAGTCCCGCCTAACCCTGGCCTACAATCAGGTCAAAGCAAAAGCCGCCAAGTAACTCGCCGCTTCGCTTCAATCCCATTCCACCCGTCTCCAGTCACCCTTTAAGGGTACTGGTGTCTCTACATTCTCCTCTCACCGATAGCCAAATTGTCATCCCGACCGGAGCGGCCCGATTTTCCCTTCCGCGCCGCCTTCCGGCGCGTCGGGCCGCACAGTGGAGGGATTGTGGCACAACGCCAGCGCTCGCCTTCCCCAGCCAATTTGCATCTTCCCCACCCTCCCCCTTCCACGTACATTCTTTCCCATCATGACCACCATTCCCATCACGCGAACCACAAATTCCCGCCTAACCGAAGAACTCCGCGAAACCTCGCCCTTCGGCACCAACTACAGCGACCACATGTTCGTTGCTGATTGGCACGACGGCCAGTGGCACGACGACCGCATTGTGCCCTTCGGCCCCATGTCCTTCTCCCCCGCCCTTACCGCCTTCCACTACGGCCAGGCGCTCTTCGAGGGCTTCAAAGCTCACCATACCGCCGATGGCCGCGTCGCCATCTTTCGCCCCATGTCCAATCACGCCCGCCTGAATCGTACGGCAGAGCGTCTCGCCATGCCCGAACTCCCGGAATCCATTTTCCGCGAAGGCCTCGTCGAGCTTCTCCGCACCGATCGCGATTGGGTTCCCCATCGCGAAGGCGGCTCGCTCTATATTCGCCCCGTTTATTTCGGCACGAGTGACAGCCTTATGGTGCACGCCGCCAATCGCTACTGTTTCGTGATCTTCACCGCGCCCGGCGGCCCCTATTTCTCGCAACCCATCCGCCTGCTCGCCGAGGAAACCTACGTGCGCGCTTTCCCCGGTGGCACCGGCGCCGCCAAGTCCGCGGGCAACTACGCTGGCGGCCTGCTCGCCGCAAAATTGGCCCAGGACAAGGGCTATCACAATGTGATGTGGTTGGACGGCAAGGAACGTCGCTACATCGAAGAATCTGGCGTGATGAACATTATGTTCGTGATCAAAGGCGTGGCCATCACGCCGCCGCTTTCCGGCACAATACTTCCTGGCGTCACGCGTGATTCTGTACTCACACTCTTGCGCGATATGGAATTCCCCGTGGAAGAACGCGCCCTCGCCGTGGAAGAGGTCGCCGCCGCCCACGCCGCCGGCACATTACAGGAAGCCTTCGGTATCGGCACTGCCGCCATCATCGCGCCCATCGCCTGCATCGGTTACCGGGGCAACGACCTCGCAATTCCAACGGGCGCACCTGATTCCCTCGCCGCGCGCCTGCGCAAAAAACTAGTAGCCATCCAAACCGGCCGCGAACCCGACCCCCACAATTGGTTGCTCTATATCTGAGTACTGCCGGTTGCCCTAGGCACGGAGTGTGTGCCCGGGTCTTGGGTCCGCAGTCTCCCCGTCTGTCATCCCGACCGGAGCGGCCCGATTCTCTCTTCCGCGCCGATTTGTGGCGCGTCGGGCCGCGCAGTGGAGGGATCGCGGCAACGTCACAGCCACCAAGAGCACTCCAAACTCTTTCACTCAGACACTTCTTCTTCTCTTCCTCACCCTCGTTGAGCCCCGCCCCCGCTCAGCTCCCACACCAGCATCTCCATAACAAACCGCTTATCGCCCGCTCCACCCTTCAGTCGGTCGTCCGCATCGCGAAGCGCCCGCAGTCCATCCACCAGCCGCTCTCGCGAAATCTTCCTCGCACTGTCCAAGGCAATCTGTGCCTGCTCAGGCCGCATGCTCAGCGCCCGCGCCGCCTGAAATCCGTTCGTCACGCCGCGCAGCTCGCTCGCTTCCATCAGCTTGCGGTACATCCACGCCATCGCTCCCACCATCATTGGCGGCTCTTCGCCCTCGCGCAGCAAACGCTCCAGAAACTCCAGCGCCTTTTTCGGTTGCCGCGTCGCCAGCAGATCCGCAAGCTCCCACACCGTCGTGGTCTTTTCCGAAATAACCAGCGCCGCTACATCCTCGCGCCGCACCCGCTTGCGTTCCGCCGCGTAAGTGGCCAGCTTTTCCACTTCCGTCTTCAAGCGCATCAAATCGCCACTGACGAACTCCGCCAAGTCCTCCGCAGCGCCCATCTCAAACTCGATGCCCTGCTCCTTGGCCAGTGTCTTTGCCAGGCCAACCGCCGTTGCAACCCGTTCATCTGTGTCCTCGCTGACGCCCACATCCACCACAAGCGCTTTTTCCGCCAGCAATTTCGCCAACTTCATCCGCTGGTCCAATCCCGAAGCCTCCACCACAAGGACAGTGAACGGCGCGGGATTTTCCAGGTACGCTTCAAGCACTTCCACCGTCTCTTCGCGATTTTTCTCTCCGAGCTTTTCAATCGCTTCCGCGTTTTCCAGGAACACCACCTGTTGCGGTGAAAGCATCGGTAAAGTCTGCGCCTGATCCATCGCCGTTTGCGTTCCGCCCCGTTGCGCTGAAAATCGCGAAACCGCCCACGTCCGCGCCGCTTCCGGCACGTACTTCTCGATCAATTCCGCGCGGCAGCGGTCGCGTAAATACGGTTCATCACCCAGCAGGAGCAGCGCCGCCACCGCTTTTCCCTTTCCCAGCCGCTCCAGCAACTCTCCCGCTGACGTTCTCGCCATCAATAATTCTCCGTCACCGCCGCCACCAGTTTCTGCGCAAAGTCCTGCGCCATGCGATCCACGGCCGGGTCACTTTCCTGGAAGAAGCTCTCCACGCTCGCCGCGGAAGGATTCGACGATGTGCCGTTTGAAGACGGCTGCGACGCCGCCAATTGATATTCATTCCGAAACACGAAGTTGTCCGTGTGATACAGCACTTTGTCCGTTCCCCTCTCCGTCAGCGTCACTTCGCATTTCACCGTCACCAGCATCACCGTGGCCTGCGCCACAGAGGTTGCCGGCGACACAGACGTGGCCGGCGTTGTCGTCGTCTGGAACACCAGCGGCGTCACTTCCACGCCGACTACCTTCCCGCGCAGCACGGCGTCGCCCGCATCCGGATCGGACACCACATGGAAATGCGTCTTTGCCAGCAATTCATGGATCGTCGCCGCCGTCAGCTTCTGCTCGATGCGGTACGAAGTAGTTTTGTTCTCCATTGCAGGCACGGCTATCACTTCGATGCTCTTCGGCAAAGCGTTGCTGTGCCCCGCAACGTGATACCCGCAACCCCACAGGGTCGCCGCCATTCCCAACAAAAATACGCTGCTTATCCGCTGCTTCATGTCGTCAACCACTCCGCCAGTTTCACGCCGCTCCACGCCGGCACGCGCAAATTATCGCACGTCCCCCAGAACCACCAGCTTCCTTCGCGCGACGCATCTTCCACTGGTTGCGCCAGGTACAGGCTGGTCTCTCCGGCCACGCTCACATTGCTCGGCGCCGGTTCTCCGCTTGCCTGCACAATAAACCCCGCGCTCCGGCAACTCTCCGCAAGTTTCTCGCGCTCCACCGAATTCGCCAGGTCCACGCAAGCGCTGAATGCCATTCCGTAAAAAACGGGCGCATGAATCAGATTCATTGAAATCTTTGCATCCTCTTCCGCATCGCCCATCGCAGCAGAAACTTCCGCGCGTATTTCCAACAGCCTCGCGCGCAAGTCTTCCCGGCTCTCTTCTCCGTAGCGCGATAACAGGTTAAACGCCGTCTGCGTTCCGAACACGCGATGCCCCACGCTCTGGAACGTCAGCAATTGCGACGTTTGCGCTTCCAACTCCTCAATACCTTCGCGCCCCGCTTCCGATACTGGCCGATACATCGTGGCCACCAGCCTCTGCAAGCCGTGCCGCCGCAGAGCCAGCGCAAGGCTCGTCACCGCCGTGCCTCCAGGTGAAAACACGCTGAAGGTTCGGGCGTTTTTCGCCACGCTGCGGCCGGTCAAGGCTTCAATTTTCGGGAACCAGGGTGTGACATCGGGATCGGACAGCGTGGCGTGAGAGAAATCGATGATCGCCGCTCCGGCTTGCCGCGCAGGGCCCACGCACAGCTTCCCGGATGCACTCGATCCTGTCAGAAACGCAAAGCGCGCTCCACGAAAGGTGTCTTCTTCCACGCGCTGAATCACCGCAGGCTCGCCCCCTGCTTCCGTCAAAAGCCCCGCGGCATGCTCTTCATCGACAAGACGAAAGTCCCAGCCAGCAAATAGGCTCTCTTCCAGCAACGATTTCACTTCGCCGCCCAGCAGCGACGACGCTCCGGCAATTACGATTCGTTGCGAGTTGCGTTCCTCGGACATGGATCAGGCGGTCCTGGTGACCAACCGGTGCCGCAGCGCGCGCACCACTTGCAGGATTATCCCGAGCAGCACGTAGCTCCCGGCGATGATCACCAGCACATATTCCGACCACCGCCAGATCACTCCTACCAGCACGCACATCGCGACGACCGTCAGCGAAGGCTGCTTCCTCGTCCAGGGAATGTCCTTGAAGCTGTAATACCTCACCGTGCTGGTCATCAGAACACCCAGCAGCAGCAACAGCACGAACCACGGGTACGACCATTTCTCGTTCGCGATGGGCCCGCCCCAGTAGTGCCGCGCATGTACGATCGCAGCCACCATACCTGCAGCCGCTGGTGTCGGCATGCCCACAAAATTCTTCGATCCCCCCGGCGCCATACCTTGCACGTTGAACCGCGCCAGCCGCCAAGCCGAGCAAATCAGAAAGGCCAGGCAGCACACCCACGCGAAGTGTCCGAGAAACGCTTCGCTTCCCTGCCCACTTACATTGCGGAAGCCCCAGGCGTACGCCAGAATCGCCGGCGCGATTCCGAAGCTCACCACGTCCGCAAGCGAATCAAACTGTACCCCGAATTCGGTGTTCGTGCCGGTCAAGCGCGCCACGCGCCCGTCCAGCGCATCGAACACGATGGCGATGCCAATCGCCTTTGCCGCATGATCGTAATTCTCGGCGCCGCCGACTAGAGCTGCGATCGAAGCGTAATAGCCGCAAAGCAGATTCGCCACCGTAAACAGGCTCGGCAGTAGAAAGATGCCCCTCCGCAACCGCGGATTCCGGTGCAGACGCCGTTCTTGAAATGGAATTTCATGTTGTTCGTATTCAGTCATCGCGATGAATTCATCCTGCAACAGAGTACTACGCCAGACAACTCTATTCCGTCAATTTCTGTCTGGCGCTCTGTGATTTATCTGGCGCGGCCGGCCGGGTGGGCACACTCGCCAGCATGCGGGCCACCACGGTCGACCCGCCCTTCACGCTTTCCCCGACTTTTACGGTGATTTCCGCATTTTCCGGCAGCCAAAGATCCACGCGCGAGCCGAATCGCACCAGCCCGACTCGTTCCCCTCGCGCCACCGCGTCACCCTGTTTTTTCCAGGAGACCACGCGCCGCGCCACCCAACCGGCTATCTGCTTAAACACGATTTCGCCGTGCTCGCTGGCCAGCGTAAACACATTCTGTTCGTTTTCCAGTGAAGCCTTTTCCGCCCACGCCGCCAGGAACTTCCCCGGCTTGTATTCCAGTTTCCTAATCGTTCCCGCAGCAGGCGCACGGTTCACGTGCACATTCCAGATCGCCAGAAAGATACTGACACGCTTCCCCGGCCGTCCGGCGTACGCTTCCTCCGTCACCACCACCACGCGCCCGTCCCCGGGCGACACCACCTCATCAACTCCCGCGGGAATGGCGCGCTCCGGGTCGCGGAAAAAATAAAACACAAAAAGCCCCAACGCAATAAACAGGACCCCCACGGCAATCGTCCACGGTCTTTGAAACAGCAGCGCCGCTAAACCCGCCACCAGGGGTGGGAACCCGAACGCGTATCCCTCTTTGACCATAGTCTCTCTGACTCCGTCGCGCCTTCTGGCTGCGGGAGGACTCTGGTCATTTTACTCTAGAAAGCTGGCTGAATTGGGCGCGAATCCAGGGAGGCTACTGCGAGTGTCGCGCGTGCGCGCTGTGAATGCGCGAGGCGAGAAGTTCCATCTCGTCTCTTACGTGGAGCTTTAACTTCTTTAATCGGATTTCTTCTATCAGGTCTTCGGAACTAAGGTAGGGAGATCGGGAGAGGTTCTGGAGTGCTACTTCGTACTGCTGGTGTTGCTCGCACAGACGCTGATATTCGGCGTCTGTCTCGACTATTACGTCCCGAGGGTTCCGCTGCGCACTGGCCATGCGTTCCTCCTCTTCATGAATGCGGTGTGAATACTACATGACCGCAGACTAGCACCAAGAAACTCCACGTCAAGAGGTATTCGGTACCAGCCTTGTGGAATCTTCGTTTTTCTCGAACACCAGTGCCGCCTCACGTGGGTCTCGGTAATAGTCCTCCCGCCGCCCGGTTCGCCGGAAGCCCTCCTTCTCATAGAACGCCATGGCCGCACGGTTGGACTCGCGGACCTCTAAAAAGACACGACTTACGCCTGCTTCCGCAAAACGCCGCAGCAACTCCTTGAGGAGCGCCCGTCCTTCTCCCTGCCTTCGGCATTCTGCAAGCACCGCCAGGTTCAGTACTTCTGCCTCATCCACGGTCATTCTTCCCAGTACGAATCCGGTGGCCTTTCCACCGCGCTCGCTGATCAGCGCGACCACCCCAGGCAGGGTCACGAACTCCGTCAGCCCCTGGCTGGACCAACTCGCGGCCTCCCGCACCGTCAACAAAATCTCGCTGGCCCGCGCTGCGTCCTCCATGCGGAATTCTCGCACCGCTAACTCATTCTCCCTTTTCCGGCCTTCAGCGCCCATGGCCCGCCGGCCCTTTCCAGAAGATCTCCGCGTCCGATCGCCGCACGTAATTTGCATCCATCTCCAGCGGATCTGTAAACAGCCGCTTCCCTGCGCATTCTTCGGCGATCTCCCCAATCTTGTCCGCCAAGTCCCCCTCCAGCCGCTGCATCGTGTCACCGGCCAAGGTGCGCGCTTGCCAGCCAGCCAAACTGGTAATCAGGTCCGGGTCCAGCGATACCCAGGCAATCCGCTCGCTCCCCGCTCTTTCCCTCACCCACTGCAGAAAATCGTCTGCCTCGATCACCATCTCATCTTCAACACGTTCACAGGTTCCTTCCAACCGACGGTAAAATGCAGCGAACATCTGCCCTCGCTGCGCGTCATAACACCCCGCCACCCAAGGGGCTCCGGAATCCGCGCAGCGCGCAATAGCCTCCAACCGCGACACGCCAACCACCTTCTTCCCATAGACTTCTGCCCAAGCCTTCACCGTAGTCAGTCCCACCCTCACCCCAGTGAACGATCCGGGTCCAGTAGACACTCCTAACAGGTCCACCTCCTCCATCCGAATTCCCGCTTCAGCTAGGCATTCCCCAACGGTTGGAAGCAACCACGAGGAGTAATCCTCGTTCGTCACATGCGCCCGCGCTGCCATCCGACGCCCATCCTTTCGGACAGTAACGCTTCCCCTCATTTCGCTCGTATCTATAGCCAAAGTAATCACTTCCGCAGTGTAACTCAACCCAGGCCCGCTGATGGAACTTCATCCAATAATCGGACTCCTCATGCCGGAAATGCCAGAAAACCCCGTCTATTTGGGAACAATGGGAAGCAGCCGTCTACATAACTTTGGGTTATGAGTGCGCAGTGCCGAGCAATTCGCGTGCCACAGTGAAACAGCCCGACCGCTATCTCCCTGATTCCAGAGGATATATCTTGACTCTTCCGGCACACTCCCATACACTTGTATCAGCTCCGAGGGGGACAACCTAAGCTATGGATTATAAGATTGGCGACAAAGTCGTTTATCCGAACCACGGCGTTGGAGTTGTTGAGCAGATCAGTTACGGTGTTTTGAATGGCAGGACCGAACGTTACTTCATGATTCGCGTGCTTTCCAGCGGTTTGCGGGTCATGGTTCCTCAATCGAATGCGTTGGCGGTAGGGCTTCGTTCCGTCATTCGCTCCAATGACACAACCAAAGTCCTGGGGTTTCTGGAAAAGGGCAAGCTGAACTCCCATCACGATTGGAAGCATCGTTTCAAAGAGAATTCCGAGCGCATGCGCACGGGTTCCCTTCTGGAAGTGGCCGTAGTTCTCAAGAGCCTCGTTTCCCTCAGCCGCAGCAAGCCGTTGTCTTTCCGTGAAAAGAAAATGCTCGAGCGCGCCAAGTATCTCCTGGTCAGTGAAATGGCCACCGCGCGCAACCTGACTGCCGAAAACGCCGAGGGCCTCGTCGTGAAGTCGCTCGCCAAAGCCAAATTGCAATTCCCCCAACTGCAGGAAAAGTTCGAGTAATCTCCTAGCCTCCGCAATGATCCAGGCCCCGACCCTACGTCGGGGCCTTTTTTATTTCCGCTCTTCTCTGTGACCTCTGCGCTCTCTGCGAACTCTGTGTAAGCTTTTCTTTCTTCACGTCAGCGGCAAACTAGCCTTCGCATTCAACGTACTGTCCGCCACTCTCCCCCGAACAAAATCCCCGTACGCCGCCGCCGCAATCATCGCCGCATTATCCGTAGACAACTCCCGGTCCGGAAAAAACACCTCCAACCCCTTCCCGCGCGCCCGTTCCGCAAACACCGATCTCAACTGGCTGTTTGCAGACACTCCTCCCGACACCAGCAGCGTCTCCACTCCGCACTCTTCCGCCGCCAGCATTGTGCGTTCCACCAGGTCGCGCACCACGGCATTTTGAAATTCCCGCACCAGCCCCAGCGTCTCCGCACTGCACATCGGCAGCAACTCCGCAAATCCGCGCTTCCCCGTTGCCACGGCCTCTTCCCTGTTTCGTATTTCTTCGTTGTATCCGGAATGTTCCCGCAAGTGATACAGCACTGCCGTCTTCAGCCCGCTGAAGCTGAAGTCCAACGCATTCCCTCGCGTCTTTGTCGGCCCAAACTTCACCGGAGCTTTCGCATTACTCTCCGTCGCAGCCGCCGCCAGGCGGTCCAGAATCGGTCCACCGGGATACCCCAGCCCCAGCAGTTTCGCCACCTTGTCGTACGCTTCTCCCGCTGCATCGTCCCGCGTTTGCCCCAGCTTGCGATACACAAACGCGCGACTGTCGCCCAAGTTCGCTCCCTCTTTCACCTCATACAATACCGTGTGCCCTCCGGAAACAATTAAGCACACGGCCGGCAATCGCGGCACCTTCCCGTGCTGGAACGCCTCCAGAAACGTTGCGTGTACGTGCCCTTCCAGATGGTTCACCGCCACCAGCGGTTTCCCCAATGCCATCGCCAGTGTCTTTCCATACGTAATCCCCACCAGCAACGACCCCACCAGCCCCGGCCCCTGCGTCACGCCAATCGCGTCCAATTCCTCAAACCGCAACCCGGCCTGCGCCATCGCCTCGCGCACCACCGGCACAATCTGCCGCAAGTGTTCACGCGAAGCCAGTTCCGGCACCACGCCCCCATATTTCCGGTGAATGTCAATCTGCGATGCCACCACGCTCGAAAGGATTTCCCGCCCGTCCAGCACCACCGCCGCCGCCGTTTCGTCGCACGAAGACTCAATCCCCAGGATTCGCACCCCTGTCAGCATCTTTTCCCTCATGTCCTCTCTCAAAATCCCATGCTAGCACATGCGCCATCGTGCCATTTCCGTCTCCGATGCTCCGCAGGTTTTGTAGGGCCCGTCCTTCTGAGCCGGGCCGCCACCACAACTTTTCGCAAAATCGATCTGTAGCCACAAAAACGAAGCGCCGGAGGCGCGACAGAAGTTAGCCCAGCCCGTAAGGGCTGGGATCGAGCGCCACGAAATTCCAGAGCGCGGTAGGTGCGGCACATCCGCCATCACTGTACCCTGCCTTCACAAAGTCCGTCCTCCTCTCGCTATTTTCTCTTTCGCGCAGTCCTATTGCACCGGTCCCCCAGCCCCTGCAAAGTAGAACCTATCGCACAAGGATCACCAATGCCCATCACTCTCACCAGCAACGGGACGACCACGAACACCTTCTTCGGCGGCGGTCCCGATCTTCCGCCTGTCCTCCTGAATCATCCCGCGCAAAGTTCCACTCCCATCGACGGCTGGAAAGCCGTTTTCTTCGGACTTCCCTTCCTCCTCATCGGCGTGTTCATCGAAACTGCCGCATCCCATGCCGTTCCCGCGCGCGGAAACCATACACCCGCCTGGATGACCTACCTCATCGGCGCGTTTTTCGGCCTCCCCGGACTCTTCCTGGTAGCCCACGGTGTACTGGGCCTCTTCCGCAAAGCTGCCCACGATCGCGAAGCCGCACAATACCCCGGCCAGCCCTGGTATTCCGATCATCACTGGCGCAAAGAGGGCTTCACATTTTCCGCCTTCCGCGCCATGCTCAGCCGCCTCTTCGCCGCCCTTCTCTGGTCAGCGTTCCTCATTCCTTTTTTCTGGGTTGGTCTGACCCAACGCGGTATGGGGCGCGTATTCCTAATCGGCGCCACTCTGTTCGCTCTTCTCGGCCTGATCTTCTGGTACCGCTGGGCGCAGATGCTTGCCGACATGCTTCGCTATGGCAACAGTTTCCTCAACTACGACCAGTTCCCCTATTTCCTTGGCGACAACTTCCGCGCCCGCTTGCGTGCCCCGCAACACGTCAGCGACCTCGACGAGCTGACCTTCACTCTTCGCTGCGTCCAGGAAAAGTACGTTACCACCGGCTCGGGTAAGAATCGGCAAACTCAGGTCGTCTGTTACGAACTCTATAAGGACTCGCACACGCTCACTCGCAATCAAATCATCGGCATCCCCGGCGGTGACATCCCCATCGAATTCCCTCTGCCCGCAGACCAGCGAACCACTACGCTCTGCAACAATCCGCCAACCTACTGGGAAATCGAAGCCCGCGGCCAATCGCAAGCCGTCAACTATCTCGCCTACTTCCTGATTCCCGTTTACAAACAGCCCTGATTCTATGTTCCAGTCCAACCCCCGTGGCCCTTTCTCTACCTTTGTCCCATGCGCACATCCTCTTCCCCGTTTGATTGACAACACTCCCGGCCCACGGCTACTGTGAACTTGTATCTCAAATCCAAATCTTAGAGCGCGCCTTTCACCCTAACTATGACCCCAGACGCGAAGCAGTCTCAGGCCATTCCTGCCCACCACCAGAAAGTTCGCAAAGCCGTTTTGCCCGCTGCCGGACTCGGCACACGTTTCCTTCCCGCCACCAAAGCTCAGCCCAAGGAAATGCTCACCGTCGTGGACAAGCCGCAAATTCAATACGTCGCCGAAGAATGCGTCGCCTCCGGCATCGAACACATCATCATCGTCACTGGAAAGGGGAAGAACTCCATCGAGGATCACTTCGATAGCGCGCCCATGCTCGAACAATTCCTCGAACAAAAGGGCAAACACGAACAAGCCGAACTCGTCCGCCGCATCTCCAACATGGTTCAGGTCAGCTACACCCGCCAGAAGGAACCGCTTGGCCTCGGCCACGCCGTCCTGGTCGCCAAAGATCTGGTGGGCGATGAACCTTTCGCAGTGCTTCTCGGCGACGTGCTGATCCCTGGCAAAAACCCCGCCACCAAACAGCTTATTGATGTCTACGAAGCCACCGGCACTGGCGCCATCGCCGTCGAGGAAGTCCCTCACGAGAAAACGCATCTTTACGGTATCGTTGACGGCGAACCCGCGCCCATCGCCCCTTTTGGCGAACGACTCCTGCGCATTCGCGATCTCGTCGAAAAACCTAAAACCGAAAATGCTCCTTCCAATCTCGCCATCACAGGACGTTACGTCCTTCCGCCCGCCATCTTTGAGTGCCTCGAGCGCACCAAGCCCGGTGCCGGCGGCGAAATCCAGCTCACCGACGGCTTGCGCCTCCTTGCCAAAGAGCAGGGCTTGTGGGCTTACATTTATGAAGGAATTTCCTACGATGCGGGCGATAAACTCGGTTTCCTGAAAGCCACCGTCGAACTCGCCCTCCTCAACGAAGAATTCGGCCCCGCCTTCCGCGATTACCTCAAAACTCTGAAGCTCTAACATCTGCGGAAAAACTCCGCAGTTTAGGGGGTCGGAGCTTTAGCTCCGACATTAGGCATAT